>NZ_JBHVER010000021.1:0-67397 GCF_042802195.1 Kitasatospora sp. NPDC057500
CTCCGGGGCCGCCGCCGTCGTCGGGGGTGCCGCTCTACTGGGCCGGGACGACGCCGGTCAGCCACTCGAAGACGCCCGGCACCATGTCCTTCCACACGTCGCTGGAGTGCGGGCCGGTGGTCTCGACCACCTGCACGGTGGTGGGCGCCTTGGCGGCGGCGGCGATCGCCTGGCCGTCCTCGTAGCCGTCGCCCTTGTTGCCCGAGACGTACAGCGCGACCTTGGGCGGCTGGGCGGCGCCCTTGACGATGGTGACCGGGTTGTTGGCCTCGCGCAGCGCCGGGTCCTTGCCGACCAGCGAGTCCTTCTCGGTCGCCGGGTCGTTGTAGCCCGAGAGGCTGACGCCGGCCCGGTAGCGGTTCGGGTGGGCCAGCGAGAGCTTGGCGGCGCAGTGCGCGCCCGCCGAGTAGCCGGCGATCGCCCAGCGGTCGGCGGACGGGTCGGCCCGGAAGTTGTCCAGGATCATCTGCGGCACGTCCCGGGTCAGCCAGGTGTCCGCGTTGACCTTGCCCGGCACGTCGGTGCAGCCCGCGTCGACGCGGTTGCCCAGCAGCAGGGTGCGCGGCGAGACCAGGATGAACGGCGCCACCTTGCCCTGCTGCATCAGCGGCTTCAGCTGCTCGGAGACCTTGAGCGTGCCGTACCAGGTGGAGGAGGAGCCCGGGTAGCCGGGGATCAGCTCGACCACCGGGAACTTCTTGTCCTTGAAGGCCGGGTCGTCGTACTGCGGCGGCAGCCAGACCAGCACCTCGCCGTCGACGCCGGACAGCGCGCCCTTGAGGTCGGTCTTCCGGACGTCGCCCGGCACCTTGGGGTCGTCCACGCTGCGGAAGGCCTGCTGGACCTTGTTGGCCGGCGGGTGGGCCGCCGCGTCGCTCGCCGGTGCGCCGCCCCCGCCGGCGGCCGCCGGGGCCGCGCTCTGGCCGGAGGCGGGCGCGGCGGGCTCCGGCGGGACGGGGGGTACCGCCCGCACGTGGTTGCCGGTGCCGAGCAGGTCGTCCCAGTTGCCGTAGATGAGGTTGGCGTTGTTGACCATGACGAAGACCATGACCACCGCGGTCGCCTGGCAGAACACGATCATGGCGAGCCTGGACAGGACGCGCACCGGCCCGGGGCCCTTGACCCGGCCCCAGTACCACATCGCCACCGCGATGGAGACCGGCACCAGGAGGACCGTGCAGAGGAGGAAAGGCGTACCTGTCAGTTGCATGAAGTTCTCGTATCCGGGTTCGAAGCCGCCCGGGCCCCACTCGCCCGGAGCGCCACCTCAATGGCATCAGACGGCATGGAACCGGGATCGGTTGCCGTCCGAATCTGTGCGGAACCTGAGAGGAACATCACGTTCGCACGCTGCCCCCCTTTTCGGGTCCGCCCCAGTGTGCCACCCTGGCGGGCTGCCCCCGGACCCCGCATCCAGCGCACTCCCAGGAATCCGGCCCGCGGGGCACGATACCGTCCGGACGGATCGCCCCACCGGGCGAGGCGGTGCGAAGGCGCGTCCGCCGGGAAGCGAGACTATGGGGATGAGCACAACCCGCATGAGTCCCGTCCGCCGGCTGAGGCCCGCCGCCGCCGCGCTGGCCGTCCTGGCCCTCACGGTCGCCGTCGCCGGCTGCAGCAGCACCGGAGGCAGACGCGCCGAGGAGGCCCGCGCCAAGGCCGCGGCCGTCGCCGGCGGCGCCGTCACCACCCCGCGCTGGAAGGTCGCCATGGTGACCCACGCGGGCGCCGGGGACGCCTTCTGGGACACCGTGCGCAAGGGCGCCGAGCAGGCCGCCGCCAAGGACAACATCACCTTCCTGTACTCCAACGACGCGCAGACCCAGAACCAGGTCCAGCTCGTCCAGGCCGCCGTCGACCAGAAGGTCGACGGCCTGCTGGTCACCCTCGCCAAGGGCGACGCGATGGCCGACGTGCTCGGCAAGGCCGAGGCCGCCGGCATCCCCGTGATCACCATCAACTCCGGCCAGGAGTACTCCGCGAAGTTCGGCGCGCTGACCCACATCGGCCAGGACGAGGCCACCGCCGGCCAGGCGGCCGGCAGCGAGCTCTCGAAGCGCGGGCGCAAGAACGTCCTGTGCGTGATCCACGAGCAGGGCAACGTCGGCCAGGAGCAGCGCTGCTCCGGCGCCCGGGACACCGCCGGCGGCGCCTTCCAGGTGATGTACGTCGACGGCGTCAACATGCCGGACGCCCGCGCCGCGATCTCCGCCAAGCTCCAGGCCGACCAGGCGATCGACACCGTGCTCACCCTCTCCGGACCGATGGCGGCCACCGGCCTCCAGGCCGTCCAGGACGCCCGCCGCACGGTCGAGCTCGACACCTTCGACCTGGGCACCCAGGTGGTGGCCGGCCTCAAGGCGGGCACCGTCGGCTTCGCCGTCGACCAGCAGCCCTACCTCCAGGGCTACCAGGGCGTCGACCTGCTCTGGCTCTACCGCTTCAACCTCAACATGCTCGGCGGCGGCAAGCCGGTGGCCACCGGCCCGCAGATCCTCACCGCCGAGAACGCGGACGCCCTCGCCGAGTACGTCGCGAGGGGGACCAGGTGAGCACCTCCGACGTCCTGGCCTCCGAGCACCGGGAGCGTCCGGCCGCGCTGCGCCGGCTGGCCGGGCGGCCCGAGCTGGGCGCGCTGATCGCGGCCGCCGCGGTCTTCCTGGTCTTCGCCGCCGTCGCCGAGCCGTTCCTGCGGGTCTCCTCGCTGGGCACCGTGCTGTACGCGGCCTCCACCATCGGGATCATGGCCGTCCCGGTCGCGCTGCTGATGATCGGCGGCGAGTTCGACCTGTCGGCGGGCGTCCTGGTCACCACCGCCGCGCTGACCTCGTCGATGGTCTCCTACCAGCTCACCGCGGTGACCTGGGTGGGCGTGCTGGTCTCGCTGGCGGTCACGCTGGCGGTCGGCCTGTTCAACGGCTGGATGCTGGCGCGCACCAAGCTGCCGAGCTTCATCGTCACCCTCGGCACCTTCCTGATGCTGACCGGCGCCAACCTCGGCGTCACCAAGCTGGTCTCCGGCACCGTCTCCACCAAGCCGATCTCCGACATGGAGGGCTTCGCCTCCTGCCGCTGGCTGTTCGCCTCCGAGGTCACCGTCGGCGGCCTGACCGTCAAGGCCACCGTCTGGTGGTGGCTGGGCCTGCTGCTGGTCGGCAGCTGGGTGCTGCTGCGCACCCGCTTCGGCAACTGGATCTTCGCGGTCGGCGGGGACGCGGCCGCGGCCCGCGCGGTGGGCGTCCCGGTCGCCCGGACGAAGACCGTGCTCTACCTGTTCGTCGGCTTCGGAGCCTGGGTGCTCGGCCAGCACCTGCTGTTCTCCTTCGACACCGTGCAGTCCGGCGAGGGCGTCGGCAACGAGCTGATCTACATCGTCGCGGCCGTCATCGGCGGCTGCCTGATCACCGGCGGCTACGGCTCGGTGGCCGGCTCCGCGCTGGGCGCGCTGATCTTCGGCATGGCCAGCAAGGGCATCATCTACGCCCAGTGGAACCCCGACTGGTTCAAGTTCTTCCTGGGTGCGATGCTGCTGCTGGCCGCCCTGCTGAACTCCTTCGTCAAGCGCCGCGCCGAACGGGGGCCCCGATGACCGAGCTCCTCTCCCTGCGGGGTGTCGGGAAGACCTACGGCACCGTGCGCGCCCTGGAGGACGTCTCGCTGACCCTGCGGTCCGGCGAGATCAGCTGCGTGCTCGGCGACAACGGCGCCGGCAAGTCCACCCTGATCAAGATCATCGCCGGGCTGCACCGGCACGACGAGGGCACCTTCACGGTGGGCGGCGAGGAGGTCCGCTTCGACTCCCCGCGCCAGGCCCTGGACCGCGGCATCGCCACCGTCTACCAGGACCTCGCCGTGGTGCCGCTGATGCCCGTCTGGCGCAACTTCTTCCTCGGCTCCGAGCAGGGGTACAAGCGCTGGGGCGGGCTGCGGATCGACGCCGACGGCATGCGCGCCACCACCCGCAGGGCGCTCGCCGACATGGGCATCGACCTGCCCGACGTCGACCGGCCGATCGGCACCCTGTCCGGCGGCCAGCGCCAGTGCGTGGCGATCGCCCGCGCCGTGCACTTCGGCGCCGGGGTGCTGATCCTGGACGAGCCGACCGCCGCGCTCGGCGTCAAGCAGTCCGGGGTGGTGCTCAAGTACGTCACCGCCGCCCGGGACGCCGGCCTCGGGGTGGTGCTGATCACCCACAACCCGCACCACGCGTACCTGGTCGGGGACCACTTCACCCTGCTCAAGCGGGGCCGGATGGCCGGCAGCCACCCCCGGGCGGAGATCGGCCTCGAACAGCTCACCACCGAGATGGCCGGGGGCTCCGACCTCGCCGAGCTCTCCCACGAGCTGTCCCGCGCCGAGGTCCCCGGCGAGCAGGCCTCCGGCGGCTCCGGCGGTCCCGGCAGCCCCGGCAGCCCTGGTGGCCGACCCGCCGGCCCCGATCCCGTCGACCCCGCCGAGGAGCGTCCGCAGCCGTGACCAGCCCCCAAGGCGGCACCCGGCCGCCGGTCCTGCCCACCCTGCTCGGCCTCGGGCCGCGCGCCGAGCGCCGCCGCCGGGCCCTGCCCGCCGGCGTGCTGCGGCTGCCGACCATCGGCGTCGACATCGGCGGCACCAAGGTCGTCGCCGGTGTGGTCGACGGCGAGGGCAAGGTGCTGGAGAAGCTGCGCACCGACACCCCGCACAAGTCCAAGAGCCCCAAGGTGGTCGAGGACGTCATCGTCGAACTGGTGCTGGAGCTCGCCGACCGGCACGACGTCCACGCGGTCGGCGTCGGCGCGGCCGGCTGGGTCGACGCCGAGCGCTCCACCGTGCTCTTCGCCCCGCACCTCAACTGGCGAGGCGAACCGCTCCAGGAGGCGCTCAGCGGGCGGCTGCGGTTCCCGGTGATCGTCGAGAACGACGCCAACGCCGCCGCCTGGGCCGAGTGGCGCTTCGGCGCCGGCCGGGGCGAGGAGCACATGGTGATGCTCACCCTCGGCACCGGCATCGGCGGGGCCGTCGTCCGCGACGGCTTCGTGGACCGCGGCAAGTACGGGCTGGCCGGCGAGTTCGGGCACATGCAGGTGGTGCCCGGCGGCCACCGCTGCCCGTGCGGCAACCGCGGCTGCTGGGAGCAGTACTCCTCCGGCAACGCGCTGGTGCGCGACGCCCGCGAGCTGGTCGCCGAGGAGTCCCCGGTGGTCCAGCCGCTGCTGGCCCGGGCCGGCGGCACCGTCGAGGGCATCACCGGCCCGCTGGTCACCGAGGCCGCCCGGGCCGGCGACCCGACCGCCACCGAGCTGCTCTACGAGGTCGGCACCTGGCTCGGCGTCGGCATCGCCAATCTGGCCGCCGCCCTCGACCCGGGCCGCTTCGTCATCGGCGGCGGCGTCTCCGAGGCCGGCGACCTCCTGCTCGGCCCGGCCCGCGACACCTTCCGCCGCACCCTCACCGGCCGCGGCTTCCGCCCCGAGGCCGCCATCGTGCACGCGGCCCTCGGCAACGAGGCCGGCCTGGTCGGCGCCGCCGACCTCGCGCGCCAGGTCGCCCGCCGCTTCCGCACCATCAAGCGCCGCCGGGTGGAGCGCGCCGTGCCGTGACCGCACACCGGGGAGGTCCCCGGCACGACACCATCGGGCGTGGGAGGCGGGCCGATCCTGCCTCCCACGCCGAAGCTCATCCCGGCTGTCCACTCCGGTTCGGCAGCCAGAGCTCTCCGGGGTCGAACTCCTCTTCCATCAGGCCCCCTTGGCGTCCCGCCCACGCTGGATCTCATCCCATGTGACGGTCCGTAGTGTACCGGCGCGAGCCGCACGGACTCGCTCCGCCCGGTCGGGGCGCTGGTCCAGGCCGGCCCGGCACACCCAGACGTCCAGAAGGCGCTCGAACGCGGCGCCGCTCGAAGTCCGGCCCAGTTCCGTGCGGAACTGCATCCGGCGCGCCGGATGCAGCACTGCGGCGATCCCGTCAGGAGTCCGCCGAATGCCGGGGGGCTCGCTGGAGTAGTGATGAGGCTGAGCGCTCAAGGAACCTCCTAGCCTGTCTGTGCCGGTGGCACTGGTGCGGCAGTACGGCGCAGAAGTGCGAATCAGTGCCACCTCACCGCGCCTGAACGGCGCCGTACCATCCCCGCGCGTGCGGGGATCAGTCTCTCCGGCATGCGCACAGACAGGCGAGGAGGGGGCCAACCCCGTCGGGCGGGGAACAGACGCTCACTGTGGAGTCGCGCCGCTACCAGTCTGGACCATCCCCGCCCGTGCGGGGAGCGGATCCGCGGCTGCTCGCGTCAACTACCCATTGGTAGCGGAGCGCCGCTGTTGTCGGGGCCATGCCTCCTGTGAAACAACGGAGTTGACGTCTATTCAGAGGAGTATCGGATGAGAGCACTGGCCCGCGTCGCCCCGCCGCTCCTGCTCGCCACCGCCCTGGTGTGGTCCACCGCCGGACCGGCCGGGGCGGCGCCGCCGCCCGCCAAGGTGCCGGAGGCGGTCGGCTGGGGCGGGGCGGTGGCCAGCGTGGACGCCGACGCCACGGCGGCCGGCATCGAAGTGCTGCGCAAGGGCGGCAACGCCGTGGACGCGGCGGTGGCCGTGGCGGCGGCACTCGGGGTCACCGAGCCGTACTCGGCCGGGATCGGGGGTGGCGGGTACTTCGTCTACTACGACCACGCCACCGGCCGGGTGCACACCATCGACGGCCGGGAGACCGCCTCCCGCAAGGCCGACACCTCGCTGTTCCTGGAGGACGGCAGGCCGCTGCCGTTCGCCGACGCCGTCACCAGCGGCCTGTCGGTCGGGGTGCCCGGCTCCCCGGCCACCTGGGAGACCGCCGTCGGGCTCTGGGGCCGGCGCAGCTTCGCCGAGGTGCTCAAGCCCGCCCAGCGGATCGCCGAGCAGGGCTTCACCGTCGACCAGACCTTCCAGGACCAGACCGCGCTCAACCAGGCGCGGTTCAAGGACTTCCCCGACACCGCGAAGCTCTTCCTGCCCGGCGGCGCGCTCCCGGCCGTCGGCTCCACCTTCCGCAACCCCGACCTCGCCGCCACCTACCGCCAGCTCGGCAAGGAGGGCACCGGGGCGCTCTACCGGGGCGCGATCGGCGAGGACGTCGTCCGCACGATCCAGCACCCGCCGGTCGACCCGGCCTCCGGCCGGATCGCCCGCCCCGGCCAGGTGGACGCCGCCGACCTGGCCGCGTACCGGGTCCGCCGCCAGCAGCCCACCCACGTCGCCTACCGGGACTACGACGTCTACTCGATCGCCCCCTCCAGCTCCGGCGGCACCACCGTCGGCGAGGCGCTCGGCATCCTGGAGGACGGCGAGCTCGCCGGCTACGACGCCACGCAGTACTACCACCACTTCCTGGAGGCCTCGCGGATCTCCTTCGCCGACCGCAACCGCTGGGTCGGCGACCCGGCGTTCAACGACGTCCCGGTCAAGGAGCTGCTGTCCGCGCGCTACGCGGCCTCCCGCGCCTGCCTGATCAGCCCCGACCGCGCGCTCACCAGCCCCGTCGCCCCCGGCGACCCGCGCCACCCGGCCGGCTGCCCGGACGCCGCCCCCGCGCCCGCCGCCGAGCCCTACGAGGGCCTGAGCACCAGCCACCTCACGGTGGCCGACCGCTGGGGCAACGTCGTCTCCTACACCCTGACCCTGGAGCAGACCGGCGGCAGCGGCATCACCGTCCCCGGGCGCGGCTTCCTGCTCAACAACGAGCTGACCGACTTCAACTTCACCCCGCTGTTCCCCGGGGTGCCCGACCCCAACCTGCCCGGCCCCGGCAAGCGCCCGCGCTCCTCGCTCTCGCCGACCATCGTGCTGCGCGACGGCGAGCCCCTGCTGGCGGCCGGCTCGCCGGGCGGCGCGACCATCATCACCACCACCCTCCAGGTGCTGCTCGGCCGCCTCGACCGAGGCCTGAGCCTGGAGCAGGCGATCGCCGCGCCGCGCGCCAGCCAGCGCAACACCGCCGCCACCCAGGCCGAGCCGTCCTTCCTGGCACTGCCCGAGCGGGCCCGGCTGGAGGCGCTCGGCCACGTGTTCGCGAGCACGCCGGAGATCGGCGCCGCGACCGGCGTCGAGCGGCTCCCGGACGGCCGCTGGGTCGCCGCCGCCGAGCCGGTGCGCCGCGGCGGCGGCTCGGCGGCGGTGGTGCGGCCCGCGCCGTGAGGGCGGGCGGGACTGTCGGTGCGGTTCGGTAGATTCGGGGTGGGCGTCCTGACGGGCGCCCGCCCCTGATCGTCCGTACCTCAACCGCCACCGGGAAGGCCGCCCGCCGTGACCGTCCGCATCGCCACCTGGAACATCAACTCCGTCACCGCGCGGCTGCCCAAGCTCCTCGAATGGCTGGAGAGCGCCAAGCCCGACGTGCTCTGCCTCCAGGAGCTCAAGTGCGCCGCCGACGCCTTCCCGTACGAGCCGGTGCGCGAGCTCGGCTACGAGACCGCCGCGCACGGCACCGGCCGGTGGAACGGCGTGGCGATCGTCTCCCGGATCGGCCTCGACGACGTGGTGCGCGACCTGCCCGAGCAGCCCGGCTACCTCGCCGACGGCGCCCTGCTGCCCGACGTCGAGCCGCGCGCCGTCGCCGCCACCTGCGGCCCGGTCCGGGTCTGGTCGGTCTACGTGCCCAACGGCCGCGAGGTCGACCACGCCCACTACCGCTACAAGCTGGAGTGGCTGGAGGCGCTGCGCCGCGCCTCGCTGGAGGACGCGGCCGGCGAGCGCCCGTTCGCGGTCCTCGGCGACTTCAACATCGCGCCGGGCGACGACGACGTCTTCGACGTGGCCGCCTTCGAGGGCCTCACCCACGTCACCCCCGCCGAGCGGGCCGCCCTCGCGGCCCTGGACGCGGCCGGGCTGCACGACGTGGTGCCGCGCCCGCTGAAGTACGACCGCCCCTACACCTACTGGGACTACCGCCAGCTGGCCTTCCCGAAGAACCGGGGCATGCGGATCGACCTCACCTACGCCAACAAGCCCTTCGTGGACGCCGTCACCGACAGTTACGTCGACCGCGAGGCGCGCAAGGGCAAGGGCACGTCGGACCACGCCCCCGTGGTCGTCGACCTGGACCTCTGACCACGGCCGGGTGACGCGCGGTAGCCGGCTCTCCCTCGAACGGGCCAGAGCGGTGGCCGGGCGCGCGGCGGGTGCCTACCGTCGGTGAGTGACCGGGTGTGGTTGTTCGATCACGTGGACGTCGGAGTCCCCGGCCGCGCCCGAGAGAATCCCGGAGGTTCCGGTATGCGCCCCACGCGTACGGCCGCCGCCGCCCTGATCGGCGCGACGCTGCTGACCGGCCTGACCGCCCCGCTGGCGGCGGCCAAGGACGGCACCGCCTCGGTCAGCCCGTCCCAGGCCGCACCGGGCCAGACCGTGACGGTCACGGTCGCCTGTGAGAAGTCCGACAAGCCCACCGCCAAGACGATCACCGCCAACTCCCCGGCCTTCGAGGGCGGCCCCGCCACCCTCACGCTCGGCTCGGACGGTAGGCACACCGGCTCCGCCCGGCTGGCGGACAAGCACGGGGGCGACAACAAGGTCGACGGCAGCTGCCCGGACGGCGCCGCCTTCACCACCAGCGTCACGGTGACGACGATCTCGGTCTCCACCTCCTCCGGTGGCGCCGGGGCGGCGGCGGGCGGTGCGGCCGCGGCGGGTGGTTCCGTCGCGGCCGGCGGCTCCGCGCCCTCCGGCATCGGCGGGTGGAGCGAGGCGGCCGGCGAGTGGGCGGGCTCGCTCGGGCAGTCCGGCGCCGGCAGCCAGCAGGTCGCCCCGCACGGCACGGTGAAGACCGGTCTGGGCGGCTCGATCGCCGCCGACCCGGTGGAGCTGGCGGGCGGTGCGCTGCTGGTCGTGGGCGGGATCGCCGGATTCTGGCTGCTGCGGCGGCGCTCGGGCGCCGGGTCCGCCTGAGGGAACGCCTGAGGGAACGCCTCCGCGGGCCGTGCCCGCGGGCGGGGTGCCGCCGGATGCTCTGGCGTCCGGCGGCACCGTCGTGCGGTCAGGCTGTCGTGCGGTCAGACGGTCAGGCGGTCAGGCGGTCCCGTCGGCCAGGACCGCCGAAGCGTCCTGCGGCTTCCGCTCCTCCAGAGCCTCCTCCAGAGCCCCCTCCCGGGCCTCGGCGGCCCGCAGCGCGCCGGTGGCCAGCAGGTACTGCGCCAGGATGTACGTCGCCATGATCCAGAAGTCGTGCCCCGGCAGCTCCCGCCAGTCGGCCAGCTTGGTGGCGATCAGGGTGTCCGAGAGCAGGAACAGCGCCCCGCCCAGCCCGGTCCGCACGCCCAGCCCGGCGGAGGCCACCGCCGTCGAGGCGAGCAGCAGGCTGTAGCCGGCCACCGGTATCCGCAGGTCCCCGAGGTCCGGCCAGAGCAGGCCCACCATCGAGGCCCAGGCCGCCGCGTATGCCGCCGCGACCACCAGCGTCCGGCGCCGGTCGGTCAGCGCGCCCTGGCCGGCGAACATCGTCACGTAGCAGACGTGCGCCGCCGCGAACGAGCCCATTCCGGCCAGGAAGGCCGGGTCCGAGTCGAGCTGGAGCAGCACGTCCCCGCCCGCGCTCGCCAGCAGCGCCGGCGCCAGCAGCTTCGGCGCCCGCCGGCCGGCCGCGGCGGCGCTGACGACGCTGTGCGCGGCCAGCAGCGGCATCAGCGCGGGCTTGGTGGCGTGCCGCAGCACCTGTGTGTCGGTCAGCAGCGCCCCCAGGTGGGCCGCCGAGGTGGCGGCGAAGCCGGCGAACAGGCCGGAGGCCGAGCGCAGCCGGCCGCCGAGAACGGCGCGGGTGGTCGTACGGATGCTCATGCGGCGGTGTCCTCCGGGTGGGTGGGGGAGCAGGCGGGGGAGCCGGTCGCGGGCGAATGGCCCGTGCCGGGCACGATAGGGGACCGGGGCGGGGGTGCGGAAGAGATTGTTACCGGTGCGTAGACCAGGCGGCGCGCCCGGGGTGACGTGCCGCCCGGCCGACGGGCCTCCCGGGGGCCGCGTGCGAGGGGCGGCCGCGGCCCGGCCGCGGTCCGGCCGGATGTCGCCGCGCCCCGGGCGGCTGCCAGCGGGGGCCGCGCCCAGCGTCTAGTCTGGTCCCCGACATGAAGCAGCAGGAGTACGCGACCGGCGTCGCTCGGACGGCCGGTGGCACGTCGGACGGACGCACGGGCGGGGCGGGGCGGAGCACCACCGACGCCGTCGTCGTCGTACGCGCACCCGCTCGCGTCCCCGCACCCGGCCCTGCACCCGGTCCTGCGGGCGGAGCCGACGTCCCGCAGGAGCTCTCGCCCGACCCCGGCCTGCTCCGGCTCGCGCGCTGGTTCGCGGAGGCCGACCCCGGCACCGCCGACGACCTGTGCGCCGCCTCCTTCGGCCTCTACCCGGCCCGTCACTTCGGCGCCCCCGCCGAACCGTCCGACGCCGGTGCCGGGGTGCCCGCCGCCGAGGTCAGCTGGTGGCACGGCCCCACCGCGCACACCCCCGCGCCGTTGCGCACCCGCGAACCGCGCACCGCCCCCGGCCTGCGCCGCGCCCGGCGGGACGCCGCCGCCCTGCCCGTCGTCCTCTCGGGGGCCAAGCCGGGCACGCCCGGGCGCCACCGCAGGCCCGAACGCTCCCGCACCGCCACCGCCCTCGTGCCGCAGGATCGCTGCGCCGCGACCACCGCAGCCGAACGCCGGATCGCCGCCCGGCTGCTCCTCGCCCACCCGCTGGTCACCGCCTCCGGGCCGCACGCCGACGGCTTCCCGCTGATCCGCCGTCACCGCGACTGGCTCGCCGAGCGCTTCGATACCCTGCTCGGCTACCCCCTGGTGGTCGGCCCCTGGCACGCCCGGCTGCACAAGGCCGGACCCGGCCGCGGCGCCGTCCGCCGTCTCGAACACCCCGCCACCGGCGCCCCGTTCACCCCCGGCGGCTACGCCCGGCTCGCCCTCGTCCTGGCGCTGCTGGTCGACGCCCCCGAACGGCTGCCGCTCGGCCGCCTGCTGGCCGCGCTGCGGGCCGACGGCCCCTGCGACCCCGCCGACCTCGCCACGGTGCTCGCCGTGCTCGCCGACTGGCAGGTGGTCGCGGACGTCCCGGCCGACCTCGCCGACGCGTCCGCCGTCCTGACGGTCGACCGGGAACTCGCCCGTGCCGTCCCGGCCGGCCCGCCCGCGCTCGCCGACGACGCCGCCGACCTCATCCGCCGCGCCGCCGAGGCCGAGCCCGGCACCGCCGTCCGCCGCCGCCTCGCCGAGACCCCGGCCGTCCTGGCCGCCGACCTGCCCGAGGAACAGCGCGCCTGGCTGCGCGACCACCGGCACTCCGGTCCCGCCGCGCTCGCCGACTTCCTCGGCCTGGAGGCGGAGCACCGGGCCGAGGGCGTCGCCCTCCTCGATCCGGCGGAGGAACTCACCGACCTCGCCCTGTCCGGTGCGGGGACGGCCGCCCAGGCCGCCCTGCTGCTGGTCGAACGCCTGGTGGAGGAGGTCCGCCCGCTGCCGGGCGAGACCACCGGCACCGACGTGCCCGTCCCGGACGCGCTGATAGACGGCGTGCTCGGCGACATCGCCGACGAGTACGGCCTCCCGGCCGGCTGGCGCCGCGACTACCTCGCCGACCGCACCGCGCTGCGTCGCGACGCCCTCGACCTGCTCCACCGCATGGGCCTGATCACCACCCGCCCCTCCGGCTGGCTCCTGCGCGCCCCCGCCGCCCGCTACGCCCAGGCCCCCGACCTCCTCCCCGCCCCCGGCACCGGCCGCCACTCCCGCCCCATCCCCACCCCCGCCACCTCCCGCACCGGTCAACCCGCCTGTCGGGGTGGGTAGGGGCTGGCGTCTGTGGTGGCTGTTTGCCACGGGCCGGGCCGTCGTCCATGTCGGCCGACGCGTCTGGAGGCCTGTCTAGCGTCGGCCGGCCGCGCGGTTGCGGCGTTTTCTTCCCGGCACTGGCTGGCCCGCTCGGGTGGGTGGGGTCACGGGGCGGCGGAGTGGGGGTCTGGTCGCCGCGCTGGCCGGGTACGTGGGCGCTGCGTCGTCCTCCTGACCGGGGCCGTCCCCCGGCACTGGCGAGCCCGCTGGGCACCTGTGCTTCCCGCCGGGGTGGGTGGGGTCACGGGGCGGCGGAGTGGGGGTCTGGTCGCCGCGCTGGCCGGGTACGTGGGCGTTGCGTCGTCCTCCTGACCGGGGCCGTCCCCCGGCACTGGCGAGCCCGCCGGGCACCTGTGCTTCCCGCCAGGGTGGGTGGGGCCGGGGCCGGCGGACTGGGTGGGAGGCCGCCACCCACCCCTGTCCACCGGTCGGCCGTATTCCCCCTGGCTCCGCCCCGCGCGGGGCGGAGCCAGGGAGGGAGCGCGAAGCTGCCGTCCCGCCGTCCCGCCGTCCCGCCGTGTCACGCGGCGCCGGCCTCCGGCGTTCATGCGTGCCCGGTGGTGGGGAGCGGAACGGCGGCCCGGCCGCGCCCCCGGGCGGTGGATGTGCGGCCGGTCGCAGCTTCCGTGACGCGGCGGTGTTCCTGCTGCCTGCCGGGGCGGGGTGATGGGGGGCGTGGCCTCGGTGGGGCGGGCTGTGTCGCGAGTCCCGGGTGGCGGGGTTGTGCGGGCGTCGCCTCTTCCGTGAACCCCGGTCATCACGTGCGGGTGTGGCGGCGGTGTTCCTGTCCCTGCCGCGCCGCCGGTTGTGCTCGCCGTTGACGGGCCTGGCCGCGGGCCGGGGGTGCTACTTGTGGGTGGTGGCCGTGGCCGTGGCCGTGGTGAAGGTGGTGTGCTGGACGGTTTCGACGGTGGCGGCGACGCCGAGGGTGCCCAGGGCGATGGAGGCGAGGACGGCGGCGCAGGCCAGGAAGCGGCGGTGGCGCTGGGGCAGGGGGAAGCGCGGTTCCTGGAGGGTCGCCTGGAGGCTGGCGTTCATGGCACCGAAGGTTCCACGCCGGTGTGAACGATCGCTACGTGCGGGTGAAGTCCGGATGGGTGGTGGGCGTCGGTTTGGGCGATATGTGTAACGCCGCAGGTCACGGCCCCCGGGGAGGGACTTTCGGCCCTCCCCGGGGGCCTGTGGTTCACTCGGGAGGGGGACGCCTGGCGCCCTTGCGGACGTCGGCCAGGGCCTCGCCGACCGCGACCCGGACGGCGTCCCGCAGGCCGTGGGAGGGCTGGAAGCGGGACGGGCCGGCGGACGGGTCGGAGCGCAGTTCCTTCACCAGGGCGACGCACAGCATCAGCATCACCGCGACGAACGGCAGCGCGACCAGGATGGTGGCGTTCTGCAGCGCGGTGAGCCCGCCGGCCAGCAGCAGGGCGGCCGCGACGCCGCCCATCAGCACGCCCCAGACCACCACCAGCCAGGTGCGCGGGTGCAGCGAGCCGCGGCTGGACAGCGAGCCGAGCACGAGCGAGGCGGAGTCGGCGCTGGTGATGAAGAAGGTCATCACCAGCAGCACCGCGACCACGCTGGTCACCGCACCGCCCGGGAGTGCGCGCAGCATCTCGAAGAGCGAGGCCTCGGCGCCCTGCGGGATGGTGGCGACGAGGTCGGCGGCGCCGGTGGTGTCCAGCCGGATCGCGGTGCCGCCCATCACGCAGAACCAGATGACGGTGGCCCCGCTGGGCACCAGCAGCACGCCGACCAGGAACTGCCGCACGGTGCGGCCGCGCGAGATCCGGGCGATGAAGGTGCCGACGAAGGGCGCCCAGGAGAGCCACCAGGCCCAGTAGAAGATGGTCCAGGTGCCGAGCCAGTCCTCGTCGGTGAAGGCGCCGGTCTGGGTGGACATGGTGGTGAGGTTGGAGAGGTAGCCGCCGACGGTCGAGGGGATGGAGTCCAGCACGAAGACCGTCGGGCCGACGAGGAAGACGAAGACCATGATCAACGAGGCCAGCACGACGTTGGCGGTGGAGAGCCACTTGACGCCCCGGTGCACGCCGGAGAAGGCGGAGAGCACGAAGGCGGCGGTCAGCGCGCCGATGATCACCAGTTGGGTGCGCTCGCTGTTGCTGACGTCGGAGATGTAGCCGAGGCCGTCGGCCACCTGGAGGGCGCCGAGGCCGAGGCTGGTGGCGGAGCCGAAGACGGTCGCGAACACGGCGAGCAGGTCGATCGCCTGGCCGCGCCAGCCGTTGGCACCGCGCTCGCCGATCAGTGGGACGAAGGCGGCGGAGATCCGGTTGCCCCGGCCCTTGCGGAAGGTGGTGTAGGCGAGGGCGAGGCCGCCGACGGCGTAGATCGCCCAGGGGTGCAGGGTCCAGTGGAAGAGCGAGAATTCGAGCGCCTGCTGGGCGGCGGCCGCGGACTCGGGTTCGACGCCGGAGCCGGGCTGCGGGGAGGCGAACAGCTGGAGCGGTTCGCCGACGCCGTAGAACATCAGGCCGATGCCCATGCCGGCGCTGAACATCATGGCGACCCAGGCCGTGGTGGAGAACTCCGGCTCGTCGTCGTCGCGGCCGAGCCGGATCCGGCCGAAGCGGCTGAAGGCGAGCACCACGGTGAGCACGAGGAACACGTCGGCGGCGGCGACGAACAGCCAGCCGAAGTTGTGCAGGACCCAGCCGAGCGCGGTGCTGGAGGTCCGGCCCAGCGAGTCTTCGGCGAAGACGCCCCAGGCGACGACCCCGAGCACCGCGACGGCGCCGACCCCGAACACGACCCGGTCGAGGGGGAGGGTGGCGGCGGGTTCGTCCGGCGGCTGCTCGGGCGGCTGACTGGTCATGGGGTACCTCTCGCGACGTACTGGCGGACCGACGGCAATGCGTCGACGACATGATCGAAATCGGGATACATGTCGTACTATGTCCAGTTCTCGCCGGGAGAGGCGGCAGGGCACGCCGGGGAGGCGCGACCTGAGCCGGTGTCAGGCGGCCGCGTACGGGAGGGACGGCGGCACGGCGGCGTCCAGGTACCCGGCCAGGGCGTTGCGGCTGCGGGTCAGCTCGTCGATGCGCGCGTCGAGTTCGGCCAGTTCGCCGCGGAGGGTGCCGAGCAGGTCGGGGCAGGCCATCAGGGCGGGCATCGGGCCGGTCGCGCAGGGGAGGATCTGCGCGATCACCCGGGTGGACAGGCCCGCCGCGAGCAGGCTGCGGATCTGGCGGACGCGGACGGTGTCGCCCTCGCCGTACTCGCGGTAGCCGCCGGCCGAGCGGGTGGGTTCGAGCAGGCCCTGCTCCTCGTAGTACCGCAGCAGGCGGGTGGACACCCCGGTCAGGCGGGCGAGTTCTCCGATGCGCATGATCGGACGAACGCCTCCGTCCGGCGGGGTGTTCCCGTCCACCCGGTGCGCAGGCGCTTATCCGGCGGCCGGTCCGGCCGGTCCAGCCGGTCCGGCCGGGTTCGCCAGGAAACCCGTCACCAGGTCCCGCAGTTCGGGCAGCCGCTCCACCATCGGCAGGTGGCCGGACGTCAGCTCGGCCAGCCGCGCGCCGGGGATGCCGCGGGCCAGGGCGCGGTGCTGCTCCGGCGACACCAGGCCGTCCTCGGTGGTGGAGACGACCAGGGTCGGCACGGTGACGCGGGCCAGTTCGGCGCGCACGTCGGCGCGGGCGGCGAGTTCGAACTGCCAGCGGAAGCCCGCCGGGACGGGCCCGGCGGCCAGGGCGGCGCGCAGCCCGGCGAGCCGGTCGGCGGGCAGTTCCTCCACCCAGCTGCGGCCGAAGCCGACGGCCACCGTGTGGTCGGCCCACAGCGCGGGGTGCCCGGTGAGGGCGATGGCCTGGTCGGCGAGCAGCCGGAACCGCTGGGAGCCGCCGGCCACCCCGGCGAGCAGCAGCAGCGAGCGGACCCGGCCGGGGTGGCGGGTGGCGATCCGGACGGCGACGGCGGCGCCGAGCGAGTAGCCGGCGAGGTCGAAGCCGGCCAGCCCCGCGTCGTCGGCGGCGGCCACCAGGCGGTCGGCCAGTTCGTCGAGCGAGTGCCGGGCGCCGGGTTCGTCGGGGCTGTCGCCGGAGCCCGGGTAGTCGGGGGCGACGACGGTGCGGCGGGCGGCGAGGTCGTCGAGCAGCGGGCCCCAGTTGTCGTGGGCGCTGCCGCCCGCGCCGTGGGCCAGCAGCAGGCCGGGGCCGGTTCCGCGGACGATGCGGGCGAGCGGTGCGACGGGGGCGGGGGCGGTGGTCATGGCGCGCTCCTGTACGGGTGGTCCGGGGATCGGTGGGCGGTCGGCCCGCTCCGCACGGTAGGAGTTCACACCGGTGTGAGGGTCAAGCCCCGGTTCGCCTGACGCGGCGTCCGCGGCGGCCCTATGATCCGACCGTGGCCGGGGGAGTGCGCGCCGTGATACCCGCCGGGCGGCCCGTGGCCGTCGTCGGCGCCGCAGGCGCGCCCGTTCCGTCCCGCCGCGGCCGCTGTCGCTGCTGTTGCCGCTGTTGCCGCTGTCGCTGAGTCCCCCCGCGCGCCGTCGCACATCCGCGGCTGTTCCCGCGCCACGACCACGACCGACGCGACGACCACGATTCACGACCACGTCCACGATTCACGACCACGACCCTGATGCGAACGGGAGTGTGCCGATGTCCTCCGACATCCCCTCGGAAGCCGCCCACGACGGGCCGCACGGCCACCGGCGGGGCATCGAACGCCGCGAGCTGCTGCGCCTGCTCGCGGTGGCCGGCGCCGTCGCCGCCCCGGCAGCGGGCGCGCTGGCCGGGGCGCGGCCCGCGGCGGCGGCCCCGGCCGTCCCCGCAGCCCCGGCCACTGCCCCTGCCCCGGCCCCGGCCACTGCCCCTGCCTCGGCCACTGCCCCTGCCCCGGCCGCCGGGCCGGTGCCCGGGATCGTCAAACCGCTGCCCGCCGACTGGTTCGTGCCGCGCGGGACCAACGCCGAGATGCGGTTCGACGCGCTGCGCACCGGCGCGGACGGCGCACCGGTGGGCCGGCTGGTCCCGGTGGAGCGGTTCTTCGTCCGCAACCACACCAGCACCCCGCTGATCGACGCCGCCACCTGGCGGCTGAGGCTGTTCGGCAGCGGCCTGCGCGGCGCCCCGACCGCCGACCGGCCGCTCGAATTCTCGCTCGCGGACCTGCGCGCCCTGCCCGCCCACACCACCACGGCGCTGATCGAGTGCGCCGGCAACGGCCGCAGCTTCTTCGCCGCCCAGCAGCACCAGACCGTGCCCGGCACCCCGTGGACGCTCGGCGGGATCGGCTCGGCCCGCTGGCGCGGGGTGCGGCTGGCGGAGGTGCTGCGCCGCGCGGGACTGACGCCGGACGCGGTGGACGTGATGCCCGCCGGCCTGGACCCGGAGCCGGTCGTCGGTGGGGTGAACCTGGGCCGGGTGCGCCGTCCGCTGCCGGTCGCCAAGGCGCTCGACGACGTGCTGCTGGCCTACGAGATGAACGGCGAGCCGCTGACCCCCGACCACGGTGCGCCGGTCCGGGTGGTGGTGCCGGGGTGGGTCGGGATCGCCTCGATCAAGTGGGTCGGCAGCATCGAGGTCGCGGACCGTCCGCTGTTCTCGCCGTGGAACACCGACTCCTACCGCCTGTTCGGCCCGGACCACCCGCCCGGCGGCAGTGCGCCGCTCACCACCCAGGTGGTGAAGAGCGCCTTCGAGCTCGCCCGCGACGCCGTCCTCCCGGCCGGCCGCGCGCACCGGCTGCACGGGCGTTCGTGGTCGGGCGCGGCGCCGGTCCGCCGGGTCGAGGTGTCGGTCGACGGCGGCCGGCGCTGGCGCCCGGCGGAGCTGCGCGACCAGCCGCGGTACGGCGACTGGACGCGCTGGAGCTTCGACTGGCGCCCGGAGCGGCCCGGCCCGTACGAGCTGCGGGCGCGGGCGACCGACCGCCGGCGGAGGACCCAGCCCGAGGTGACGGTGTTCAACCGCGAGGGCTACCTCTTCGACGCGGTGGTGGTCCACCCGGTGACGGCGGTCTGATCCGACCGTCCCCGGCCGCCGTCATCCGACGTTGGACGGGATCTCGTACGGGGGCGGGTAGGCGGTCTCGTACGGGGTCAGCACCAGCCGCACCACGTCCTCCAGCCGCCGCCGGGCGTCGCCGAGCGTGGTGCGGCCGGTCACCCAGGCCGTCAGCTCGCCCTGCCAGGCGTGGCCGACGATGTGCCGCACCAGGTCGCTCGCGGCGGCCGGCACCTCGTCGGCCATCACCGCCTGGAGCGCCGTGCTGTCGGCCCGGGCCATGCCCTGGAGCGACTCGCTGGCGAAGGGGTCGGTGGAGGCGGCGACGGCCACCCGTAGCCGGGCGAGCTCGGGCTGGCGCTGGTAGGCCCGCATGCCGCCGCGGACGAACCGCACCACCCGGTCGGTGGCGCCCAGGCCGGCGCGCGGTCCGCGCAGCTCCGCCACCAGGTCGGCGAGCAGCAGCCGGTGCCACTCGGCGATGGCCGCCGCCAGCAGGTGGTCCTTGGAGGAGAAGTAGCGGTACGCCGTCCCCAGGGCGACTCCGGACCGCTCGCAGACCTGTTTCATCTGCAGCCGCTCGACGCCGATCTCGTTCACCAGGGCGAGCGCGGCCGCGATCAGGCTTTCGCGGCGTTCGAGCTGACGCGGAGACATCGCCTCCACCGGTCGTGGTGACAGGTCAACCTTGGTCACCCGCACCATGATACGGGCCGGGGCCGCTCAGGAATATGACGCCGACCGGCCGCCCGTCGTTCGCCCCCCGGCCACCGGGTGGTGGCGGGGGCCCACGGCGGGCGGCCGGGGCGGGCCGGACGCGGCTCAGCGCGGCGTGACCAGGCGTTCGCGGATCAGGGCCTCCTGGACGGCGGAGGCCACCAGGCGGCCGCCGCGGTCGTAGAACTCGCCCAGCGCCAGCCCGCGGCCGTCCGAGGAGGACGGGCTGCGCTGCGCGAACAGCAGCCACTCGTCGGCCCGGAACGGCCGGTGGAACCACATCGCGTGGTCGAGCGAGGCCATCAGCAGCCGGGGCGCCTCGGTGCGCTGGAAGAAGTTCGGCTGGACGTGCAGTCCGGCCGTGGAGGCGAGCGTGAGGTCGGAGAGGTAGGTGAGCGCGCAGACGTGCAGCAGCGGGTCGTCGGCGGGCAGCCGCGAGCCGGTGCGCAGCCAGACGAACTGCTGCGGCATGCCGGGCACGGCCGGCGGCACGCCGGGGGCGTCCGGCGGGACGAACCGCAGTTCCAGGTCGCCGAAGCCGGTGTCGGCCAGCGCGGCGCGGGCCGCCTCGTCCCAGAGCGAGAAGGCGTCCGGCAGCTCCTCGGGGCCGGGCAGCGGCGGGCCCTCGCGGTGCCGGTCGGCGGCGGGCTCGGGGCGCTTGAAGGAGGCGGAGAGGCTGAAGACGTCCTCGCCCCGCTGGACCGCGGTCACCCGCCGGGTGGCGTACGAGGTGCCCTGGCGGACCCGGTCGACCCGGTACTCGATGGGGCGGGTCGGGTCGCCCGGCGTCAGGAAGTAGCCGTGCAGCGAGTGCACCGAGCGGTCCGCGCCGATCGTCCGCCCGGCCGCCACCAGGGCCTGCGCGGCGACGTGCCCGCCGAACGCGCGCATCGGCGCACCGGCGTGGCAGTGGCCGCGGAACGTGTTCTCGTCGAGGCGCTCGATCCGCAGCAGCTCGGCGAACGGGCCGACCGTGCCGGTGGCCCGTCTGTCCTGTTCGGTCAGCTCTGTCACAGGCCCAATAGTGGCAGACCCGGGCCGGGTGCCGATGTGACCTGGGTAACCCCGACGGGCGAACACGTTTGCTAGAACATGTTCCATATTTCGAAGACCGGGGAATCTCCGGAGGGTGATTGTCAGTGCCCCGACCTAGCGTGCTCGGCATGTCGCAATCCGCACACGCGTACGCCTATCTGCGCCCGTCCGCCGTCCTCGACGGTGAGGCCGGCCGGAGCCTCGCCCTGGAGACCTCCGGCGGTACCACCCCGCTCGGGGCGGCCGCCCACCCGCGGTTCTTCGCGGGCTTCCTGGCCGAGCCCGCGCCGGCCGCCGCCGCGCTGCTCGCCGTCGCCGACGTCGCCGCCGCCCGCTACTACCAGCCCCAGCTGCGCGCCTCGCTCGACCCGGTGGTCACCGCCAACGGCGACCGGCTGCGCTTCGAGTCCTTCTCCGGCTGCTGCGGCGTCTACGCCCGCCTCGACGTGCTCGCGGCAGGACTGGACGGCGACGAGATCGGCCACGGCACCACCAACGTCGACGTCAACAACCCGCTGCGCGAGGCGCTCACCCGGATCGGCCCCGCCGAGCCGCTGCACCTCGCCGTCGGCCCGGACGCGCTGGAGGTCACCACCTTCGACGGGCCGGTCGTCGAGAAGAAGGTCCCGCTGCCCGAGCGCTGGCTGCGCGGCTTCGCCGAGACCCAGGTCACCGCCGCCGGCTTCGACCTGCGGGCCGAGCTGTCCGCCGCCGAGGCGGTCCGCTTCCTGCGCTCGCTGCCGCGCGGCGGCGGCGGCCGGGCCGGGGCCCGGGTCGCGCAGTGGGTGGTCCCGGCCGGGCGGACGCTGCGGCCCACCACCCGGCCGGTGCCCGGCGCGGTCTGCCTGCCCGGGCCCGAGCGGCTGGCGGCCCTCCAGCGGGTGCTGAGGCACGCGCGGGCGCTGCGGGTCTACGGCCCGCCGGTCACCGGGAGCGGCCCGGCGGCCTCCGCCTGGGAGGTCGAGCTGCCCGGAATGCGGCTGACCCTCACCCTCTCGCCGGACGCCTCCCGGGGCTTCAGCGGCGAGGGCGGGGTGCTCGGCGCGCTCGCCACCGGCTCCGTCGAGCAGGACGCCGACCTGGTCGCCGCGCTGCTCGCCTGGGAGCCGCGGATCGAGATCGCCGAGCTCGCCGAGCAGTCCGGGCTCACCCCGGCCCGGGTGCGGGCCGCGCTCACCCGGCTCGGCACCGCCGGACAGATCGGCTACGACGCCGCCGAGGCCGCCTACTTCCACCGCCGGCTCCCGTACGACGCGGGGCGCGCGGAGGCGGCCAACCCGCGACTGAAGGCGGCCCGCGCGCTGGTCGCGGCCGGGGCGGTGCGGTTGGAGAAGGGTGGTGCGACGGCCGTCGTCACGGTGGACGACCATGTCCAGCGGGTGCGTACGGAGGCGGGCGGCGCGGTCGGCTGCACCTGCCTGTGGTGGGCGAAGTACCGGGGCGGGCGCGGGCCGTGCAAGCACGTGCTGGCGGTCGGCATGGTCCGCGAGGCGCGGGCGCAGGGCAAGGCGGACGGACCGGCACAGGAGGCGGCGCGATGAGCACCGGGACGAAGGACACGAAGGCCGTGAAGACCGTGAAGGCACGGCCGGTGATGGCCCTGACGGAGGCGGTGAAGGCCGTGCTGGCGGCGGTCCGGGAGGGCGAGACCGGGCGGCTCCCGGGGCTGCTGGCCGCCCTCGGGCCGGCCGAGCGGCGCTCCTGCCTCCTGGAGCTCAAGGAACTGCGCCGGGCCAACCGCAACGACTGGTCCAAGGAGGCCCGCGGGCTGATGGGGGCGCTGCTGGTGGCGGGCGCAGGCTGCCACCTCGGCGCGGCCGGCGCCGCCACCTGGATCGGCGCCCGGGACTTCACCGGCCGCTCCTGGGCCCGCCACCCCGCGCTCGCCGACGTCGTCGAGGCGCAGCCGGTGGAATGGCAGATCGACGTGATCGGCCGGCTCGCCGCCAAGCGCGGCAGCGGATGGAGCTGGGACCTCTACCCGCTGATCGAGCGGGTGGTGCGGCGCACCGGCTGCACGGTGCCGGCCTCCGACGACTTCGTCGCCGAGTGGCTGCGCTCGGCCGCCGGGGCGGAGAACACCCCGCGCGGCACCTCCACCACCCTGCTGGAGCGGCTGCGGACGGACACCTTCACCCCCGTCCTGCTGCCCCGGGTGTTCGAACTCGACGACGTCGCCTGGCCGCTGGACCGCGACTACACCACCCGTTCGGGTGACAACTGGCCGGCCGCGATCGCCGGACTCGCCGAGTCCGGGCACTTCGGGCGCGAGGAGCTGATCGGCCTCTGCCTCGGTCGCCTGGTGCGCGGCGGCAAGCTCGCCGACCAGCGCGCGTTCCTCGTCGTGCTGACCGCGCTCGCGCCCACCCCGCAGGAGTACGCGGCCCGGGTCCGCGACCTGCTGGCGCTGCTCGACGGCCTCGCGGCGGTGGCCGGCCACGCCCAGCAGGTGCTCGTCGGCCTGGACGAGGCCGGGCTCATCGAGCCGGAGGTCGCCGGCGAGGCCGCCGCGGTGGTGCTGTTCCGCAGCGAGAAGAAGCTGGTGCGCGCCCAGCTCGGCTGGCTGGATCAGGCCGCGAAGCGCTCGCCCGAGCGGGCCGGACCGGTGGTGCTGGCCGCCGCCGAGGCCTTCGGCCACCCGGACAGCGCCATCCAGGAACGGGCGCTCAACGTGGTCGCCCGCCGGCTCAAGGCGGCCGGCGATGCCGTGCTCCCGCAGCTGCTGGTTGCCGCCGAGGCGCTCAACCCCGCCCACCACGCCCGGGCCAGCGAGCTGTTCGGCGCGCCCGTCGCCGGCTCGGGGGACGACGACACGGCCTGGGCCGAACTGCTGCCGCCCGTTCCGGTCCCCGCCCCGCTCGGCGAACCGCTCGCCACCCCGGAGGAGGTCGCCGAGGAGCTGGCCGTGCTGCGGGCCGCCGAACGGCCGGACGTCCCCGTCTTCGAGCGGGTCCTGGACGGCCTGGTCCGGCACGCCCACCGCGACCGGGCGGCGCTCGTGCGGGCGCTGGAGCCGGTGCTGCGGGTCCACCAGTGGCAGGACGTCGCCCGCTGGCGGGACTGCGGCCCGGGCGACGTGCTGTACCTCGCCGCGGTGCTCGCCGGGAAGGCCGAACTGCACCGGCCCGGCTTCGTCCTGCGGAAGAACGGCCACGACCCGCTGCGCGGCACGGACACCACCGAGTACGGCCACGTGCTGGCCGCCCGGATCTCCGAGGCCGCCGAGCGGGCCACCGCCGACGGCCCGCCGTACCTGCTCGCCACGCCGACCGACGCCACCGGCGCGATCACCGCGAGCGCGCTGGTCGAGCGCCTCGCGGGGTACGAGGCGGCGGGCGTGGCGGCCGGCCGGGCCGACCTGAGCGCCGCGCTGCTGCGGGTCGCCCCGACGGCGGACCCGGCGGTGCTGGCGGCCGCCGACCGGCTCACCTCGGCGGCCGGTCGGTGGGCGGCCGGCTGGCTGCGCGACGGCGGCCTGCCGGACCAGGCCTCGGAGCGGGTGCACTTCGCACCCGCCGCCGACTCCACGCGCAAGCGGCGCTGGAGCACCTGGTGGGAGGACCTGCGGCGGATCGCGGTCACCCAGCGCGGCACCGGCGGCCCGGCCGGCCCGGCGGGCGAACGGCTCGCCGCCGAGTTCCGGGCGCTGCTGGAGGGCACCGAGCCCAGCGTGACCCGGGTCCGCCGCTGGGACGGGTGGATCCGGGAGCCGAATGCGCACTGGGCCGCGATCCTCCCGCACCACCGCGAGGAACTGGCCGCCCGCTGGCTGGACCGGTTCGCCGACTGCGCGGACCGGGAGGGGCGCGGCACCGCCCGGATGCTGGTCGTGCTCGCCGAGGCCGGCGGCCCGGCCGGGCGCGCGCTCCACCTCGCCCTCGCCTACGGCCTGGGCGCCCGCTACCCGGAGGACCGCGCCGCTGCCGTCGACGCCCTGCTCGTCCTCGCCGCCCGCGGCGACCTGGACGGCGCCCTGCTCGGCCGCGAACTGGGCGAGCTGGTGGCGCTCGGCACGGTCAAGGCCAACCGCCTCGCCCAGTCCCTGACCGCCGCCGCCGACACCGGCGCCCACGCCACCGTCTGGTCCGTGCTGGCCGCGGCCCTCCCCTCCCTCCTCACCGGCGAGGCCCAGCGCGGAGCCGCCGAGCTCGTCGCCATAGCCGCCGACACCGCCCGCCGCAGCGCCGCCCGCGGCCCGATCCCCGAAGTCACCACCGCCGCCGCCCGCCCCGGCACCAGCCGCCTCCTGAAAGAGGCCCGAACCCTCCGCGACCTCCTGGGGGCTTCCTGACGCTGCCCCTGTGACGGCCCGGCTCTGTGGCGGTGGTCGTCCACCTGGGGGTGTGGTGGTGGCTTGGCCGGGGTGGGTGGCTTGCCCGCCTTGGCGGGGGCTCCCGGGGGAGGCTCGCAGGTTCCGGGGCCTCCTGACGGCTTCCTGATGCCGCCTGTGACGGCTCTGCCTCGCGGCGGTGGTCGTCCACTTGGGGGGTGTGGTGGTGGCTTGGCCGGGGCGGGTCGCCTGCCCGCCCCGGCGGCAGCCGGCCCCTGGGGGAGGCCGGCACCCATCGTGCCCCCTTGCCTCCATCCGGCCGCCAACCCCACCGCCCCGGCCCGCCCGGTGGGCGGCAGCTGTCTTCGCCAGCAGGAGGTCAGTGCCCTTCCCGACCTCCTCGCCACGCTGTCGGGGTCGGGGGCGCTGCGGTGGTTCCCGGGGGTTGGTGCGGTCGGGTTCCTGGTTGCTCCGCCCCGGCGGCTCGGCCGCCGGGGCGGACCGGGTTTGAGAACGGTCGTTCTTGACCGAGCGTTCTTTAACTCGTAGAGTCCTCGGCATGGGAAGACCACGCGCCTTCGATGAGGAGCAGGCTGTGCGGGCGGCGGCGGAGTTGTTCGCCGTCCGTGGGTACGAGGGGACCTCGGTGGACGATCTGGTCACCGGGCTCGGGGTGCACCGGGGGAGCCTCTACAAGGTGTTCGGGAGCAAGCGCGGGCTGTATCTCGCCGCGCTGCGCCGGCATCTCGACGAAGAGGTGCTGCCGCTCGCGGCGGCGTTGCGGGAGGCCGACGGGCTCGGCGCGTTGCTGGCGCAGGCGGTCGCCGCGTTCGACGGCGGGCCGGCGGCCGGGTTGCTGCTGTCGGCCGCCGTGGAGCGGGCGGGGGGCGATCCGGAGGTCGGTGCGCTGGTCGGCGAGGGGCTGGCGGCACTGGACGGCGCGGTCGAGCAGGTCGGCGGCAACGGGTCCGGAACCGCCGGGGTGCTCGCCGCGACCGTCCTCGGCCTGCGGCTGCGCGCCCGCGCCGGGGCCGGGGGGCCGTCCGCCGACGCGGTGCTGGCCTTCGCCGAACGCGTCGGCTGACCCCCGGTCACCTCGGCCGACTCCGTCACCTCGGCCACCTCGGCCACCTCGGCCACCTCGGCCACCTCGGCCGCCTCGGCCACCACAGATCGTCCATCAGGGAGGAAACAGTTCCATGGCCCGTGTCAGCATCACCGACCAGACCCTCGTCGTCGAGATCGAGGGCCTCGACCGGCTCTGGGCGATCCGCAGCCGGATAGAGATCCCGATCGGCAACGTCCGGGGCGCGACCGTCGACCCCGGGATCTTCCGGGAGCCCAAGGGAATGAAGGTCGGCGGCACCCACTTCCCCGGCGTGATCACCGCCGGGACCTTCCGCTCGGGCGGAGAGTGGGTGTTCTGGGACGTGAAGAACCCCGCCAAGGCCGTGGTGATCGAACTCGCCGACGAGCGCTACAGCCGGCTGGTCGTGGAGGTCGACGACCCTCGCGCCACCGTCGACCTCGTCGAGCAGGCCCGGCGGCCCGCCTGACGCCGTCAGACCGGCACGCCGTCGCCCTCGGCCGCCGCCCGGGGCCGTGACCCGTCGGCGTCGGTGTCGGTGGTCGGGCCCTCCGGCACCACCAGCGGCGCGCCGTCCCGGGCCGGCGCGGCGACCGCCCGCCACCAGCGCCGCAGCTCACCCGGCCCGCCGGGCCCGGCCGGCTCGAAGGGCTTGCCGGGCCGCGGCACCGCCAGCCGGGCGCCCTGCGCCCGGGCGGCGGCGACCACCCGCTCGGCCGGCTCCTCCCACGGGTGCGGGGCGAGGTTGAAGGTGCACCAGTGGATCGGGAGCAGCAGGTCGCCGCGCAGGTCGAGGTGGGCCCGCACGCCCTCCTCGGGCGTCATGTGGACGTCGGGCCAGAAGTCGCTGTAGGCGCCGACCTGCATCATCGTCGCGTCGAACGGGCCGAGCCGGCGGCCGATCTCGGCGAAGCCGTCGAAGTAGCCGGTGTCCCCGCTGTGGAAGACGGTGCGGCCGCCGCCGGCCACCACCCAGGACGCCCAGAGGAAGAGCGGGCTGGTGCGCGGGCCGCGGCTGCAGTAGTGCCGGGCGGGGGTGGCGGTCAGGGTGAGGCCGGCCACCTCGGCCGACTCCCACCAGTCGAGTTCGACGATCCGTCCGGCCGGCACCCCCCAGTGCTCCAGGTGCGCCCCGACGCCGAGCGGCACGGCGAACACCGCGCCGGTGCCGGTCAGCGCCCGGACGGTGCCCATGTCGAGGTGGTCGTAGTGGTCGTGGGAGACCACGACCACGTCGACCGGGCCGAGTTCGGCGAGCGGCAGCGGCACCGGGTGCAGGCGCTTGGGGCCGGTCCAGGAGAACGGGGAGCAGCGCTCGCCCCAGACCGGGTCGAACAGCACCCGGCGGCCGCCGATCTCGGTGAGCACCGTCGCGTGGCCGAGCCAGGTGAGCCGCAGGCCGGAGGCGGGCGGCGCGGCGAGGTCGGCCGGGAGCAGCCGGTGCAGCGGTACGGCGGCGGCCGGCGTCCGCCGGGCGCGGTCGGCCGCCAGCTGGGCGCGGGTGATCTCCAGCGGGCTGCGCGCGGAGACCATCCGGCGGGTCGGGAGGGGGTTGCGGAAGGCGTCGTCGGTGAACTGCGGCGAGCGGCGGATCCGGGCCAGCCGTTCGCCGCGCGGCTCGGCGCCGAAGGCGTCGGTCCGGACCCGGTGCCAGGCCGCCCGGGGCAGTCCGGCCAGCCCGGGGGGTGTGCCGAACGCGGAGGACGCGGCGGAGGCGGCGGAGGACAGGGCCGAGGAGAGGCCGAGGGCGCGGGAGTACCACGGGGCGGCTGGGCGGGGCACGGCACCTCCAAGGACGGCGACGGATACCTGGCATGCCGGGGCGCGTACCACCGACCGGAACGCCGATTCGGTACGACAACCATCTCGTCGGAGATTACTCGCGCTCGGCCCTGCGGACCCGGCGAGCGGTGGCCGCAGTCCGCCGACCAGGGGCCTTCCCGCGCGCTCAGGCGTAGAAACGGGTGATCGTCTCGGCGACGCAGTGCGGCTTGGCGCTCTCCGCGCTGGTGATGGTGAACCGGACCACCGCCTGCACGCCGCCCCCCGCCTCGGTGGCGGAGACCAGTTCGGCCTTCGCCCGGATCGCCGTGCCGACCGGCAGCGGCGAGGGGAAGCGGACCTTCTCCGAGCCGTAGTTGAGCGCCATCCGCACGCCCTCGACGCCGTAGCACTCCTTGGCCAGCACCGGGATCATCGACATCGTGAGGTAGCCGTGCGCGATGGTCGAGCCGAACTGGCTCTCCTTGGCCCGCTCCGGGTCGGTGTGGATCCACTGGTGGTCGCCGGTCGCCTCGGCGAACAGGTTGATCCGGGCCTGGTCGACGGTGTGCCACTGGCTGGTGCCCAGCTCGGTGCCGACGGCGGCGGTCAGCTCGGCGAGGGAGGCGAAGGTCGTCACGGGGGCACTCCTGGGGCAGGCGGGACGGTCGGCGGTGCGGATGCTGCGGTGAACTCCGCAGAGTATGCCTACTCGCCGGTCACCTGTCAGGGGTTCCCAGGAAGGCCGGTGGCTCCCCGGCGCGGACCGGCGGCCGTCAGGAGTGCGGGACGGCGCGGCCGGCCGTGGTCAGCCGGCGGCCGCTGATCAGTTCCGGCACCAGTGAGACGAACATCGGGTCCGGGTCGCCGACCCAGGGCCGCAGGCCCGAGCGCAGCGCGCGGCGGATCTGCTCCGGGTCGCGCACGATGTCGGCCCGGCCGTGCACCAGCACGCTCCACCCGGTCCGGGTGACCGGGTCCAGCTGGTCGGCCTGGAAGGCGACGACGGTGCCGTCCAACCCGCGCGCGGTTGCACTACCCCGGCGCACGGCCAGCAGCAGGCGCCCGTCCGGTACGACCTCGAAGGAGACCGGGAGCACGGCCGGGAGCGCGTGTTCGGTGTACACCACGCGTCCGACGGGCACGGTGCCAAGCAGACGCAGGCACGTGTCCGCGCCGAGTTCCTCCAGTGGGTCGTCACGGTCCATGGGTCCGATGGTCCCTCCCCGGGGCGTGGGCCGACAGGGCCCATGGTCCCTGGGCGGTAGGGCCTTGCGGCCGTCGTGCGGCGCCGGGGGAGGGGCCGGGGCGGTCCCCGGGCACGCACGTCCCGCGTCCGGACGGCGTCCGGACGGCGCCCGGACACGGGATTCGGCCCCGGAACGCCGCCGGAAGGCCCGACGGTGACAGCGCGGGACGGTAGCCTGCCCGGCGGTGGCACCGGGGCACGCCGGGCGTGCCGGGAGCCGGGCGGCGCCGCCGGAGAAGGCTGACGGCGCGCGCGGCAGGGCCGGAACGGACGCGGCGGAACGGTTCGGCGGTCCCGGGAGCCCGGGGCCGGGCAGGAGGGGGCGGTACGGGTGGCAAGTGGGGTCGATCTGGTGGTCATCGGGGCGGACGGCGGGCCGGACCGCGCCTTCGGCGGGTCCGCGCAGGCGGCCGAGGGCGCCCGGTTGCTGGCCGACGTCCTGCCGGGGATGTGCTTCGACGCCGGCGCGGCCGGCAGCCGGGTCACCGTGGTCGAGCCGGGCGCGGACGCCAACGCCATGCTCACCGCCGTCCGGGAGGCGGCCGCCCGCCCGGGCCGCTGGCTGCTGGTCTGCCTGGTGGGCCAGTTGGTGGCCGACCCGCGCGGGCGCCGGCTCGCCCTGGTGACGGCGGGCTCCACCGCCGACAACGCCTACCGGCGCGGGCTGGCCTGGGACTGGGTGGTCAGCGCGATGGTGCACGGCCACCAGGAGGAGGCGATGCTGCTGGTCGACGCGGTCGCCGACAAGGACACCTGGGCGTCGCTGGAACGCGGCGGCGGCGAGGACGGCGCGGGCGAACTGCTCAGCTACTCGCGGGTCCCGCTCTGGGGCCGGATCGCCCGCCACGCGCCCGGCCGCTACACCCCGGGCCGGCGCGGGCGGGAGGCCGTCCTGCCGGGCGGCCCCGGCTCGTTCAGCCAGGCGCTCACCACCGTGCTGCGCGAGGGCGTCCCCGGCGCGCCCGCCGCCGTCGGACCGCACGAGCTGCAACCGGCCGTCGGCGCGCTGCTCGACGGCGGCGCCCCGTACGAGGGAGGGGGCGCAGGTGCGCCGTCGAACCAGCCCGACGCGCCGGGAGTGCGCCTGCTCGTTCCGCCGGAGGGCGGGCGCCTTCTGATGCGCAATCGGGCGGCGGTTCGGGGTGCATTGGCCGGATTGTCGCTTTCCGAGGAACTGTTGGCCATGCTGTGGCGGGAAAGCGCTCCGACGGATCCGCCTTCCGCGTAAGGTCAGGGGGCCGAAGGTGTTGCCGTGAAGCCCCGGTTTGGCGAAGAATCGATGCTCGCGGGGAAACGCCGGCGGTACGGCGGAATTCTTCTGGCGACCCCGGTCCACACCCGGGGCCGGCTGCGACGAGGTGGGGCGATGCGGCAGCGCGGAAATGTGTTGCGCCCTGGGGCGGTTGGGGTCGGAGGGCTGGTTCTGGCGTTGCTGCTGGGCGGCTGCGCGAGCGGCGGGTCCGGTGGTTCCACCGATCGCCTGGGGACGAGTGCGCCGACGGTCGCGGGGGTGACGGCGGTCCCTCCTTCGGGTGGTTCGGCAAACGGCGGGAACGCGCCGACCGAGGGTCCTGAAGGGGCCGCCGCCCGAGACGCCCTGAGTACCTATCAGGACTGGTGGCGGGCCCAGGCGGAGGCGTACGGGCGGGCGGATTCGGACGGTTCGCGATTCCAGACCTTCGCCTCCGGGAAGGCGCTGACCGACGCGCTGGTCAATCTGCGGCAACTCCGCGAAGCGAAACTGGTGATGACGGGTGAGCCGCGGAATTCCCCGGTGGTGAAGTCGGTGGATCTGACGGCCGATCCGAACACCGCCGTGATCGAGGACTGCCTGGATGTCTCCGGGTGGCACCAAGCTGACGCCGCCACCCTCACCGTGAAGGACCCGCCCGACCGGGCCACCCGGTACGTGGCGACCGTTTCCCTGCGACAGTTCGAGACGCGTTGGCTGATCAACGAGTTCAAGCGGGAGGTGGGACGCACATGCTGAAACCGGCACGGCGACTGGTGATCGGCGCGCCGTTGTTCGCCGGATTACTCCTGGTGCCGACGGGGCCCGTGGCGGCGGTGGAACCGGCCCCCACGGGGGGTGCCACCCAGTGCGAGGTGAAAGCCATCTGCGCGGACACCGAGGAGCCCGGTACCAAGCCGACCCCCGGCGGCGGGGGCACCGGAGGCGGGACGGGCGGCAGCTCCAGCGGGCCGCAGGTCTGCACCTTCAACGACCAGAACTTCGCCTGCAACGACCCCGAACTGGGGTGGTTCAGCGCCTCCAGGGGCTGCTACTTCCGTCCGGCCAAGCCGCAGCCGCCGGCCGGCGACCCGCTGTGGGGCGGGCGTACGCCCGGCGACGGCGTGGTCTACAGCCCTACCTGCGTCGGGTCGGACGGCACCCTGACCCCGGCACCTCAGGAGTACTCCGCCACGCCGCCCGCCGGGCCACCGCCGGACAACCCGCAGGCTCTCGCCGTCAAGGCCAGGGGCCAGGTCGTCTTCCCGGAAACCAAGCCGGCTGTCGCCCCCGAAGGTAGTTCGGTGGTGGGCGCGCCGGTCTGGCTCTGGCTGCGGGACGCACAGCCGCCCGCGCCGGGAAGGGCCGAGGGCAACACCATCACCGTCACCGTCACCCCCCGCCTGGCCTGGGTGAAGTGGGAGTTCGGGGACGGCACGAGCGTCACCTGCGAGGGCGCCGGTACGCCGTACGACCCCAAGTACGGCGCGAGCCCCTCGCCCACCTGCGGGCACGTCTTCAAGACCGGCTCGGGCACCAGGAAGGACGGCAAGTTCTTCGGCAAGGTCAGAGCACAGTGGTTCGGTGATGTGACGGTGTCCGACGGCACCAGGATCGATCCGATCGAGATCCCGGTCATCGAGGACTTCGAGTTCCGGGTCGCCGAGGTCCAGGTCCTCAACTAGCGCACAGCAAACCCCGACGAACGAACGAACGCGAGGAAGGCCGAAGCCCGGTGGAGAACCGTACAGTTGCCACGCCCGGCCCCGGCACGTCCGCCACGGCGACCGCGGCCGGCGCCGCGACCGCCCCGGCGGCGGTGCCGGAGTCGCGGCGCGGGGCGCCGCGCAGCCCCGGGCGGACGCTCGGTGCGCGGCGCCGGCGTCCCGCCGTGCTGGCGATGGCGGTGGCCCTGATAGCCGCCGGCGGGCTGGGCGGCGCGGTGCTGTACAACAGCACCGGTCAGCGGGTCGCGGTGCTGGCGCTGGCCCGGGACGTGCCGTGGGGCCAGGTGCTGACCGAGGCCGACCTGGTGGTCGTCCGGATCGCGACCGACCCGGCGCTCAAGCCGCTGGACGCCGCCGACCGGGCCAAGGCCGTCGGGATGCGGGCCACCACCGACCTCCACCGGGGCGGGCTGCTCACCAAGTCCGACCTCGCGCAGTCGCTCGTCCTCAACCCCGGACAGCTGCTGGTCGGTGTCTCGGCCCGGCGCACCCAGCTGCCGGCCACCCGGCTCCAATCGGGCCAGCCGGTGATCGTCGTCTACACCCCGGACGGGACGCGGTCCGAGACGCTCGCCGCCACCGTCTACACGGTGGGCCGGGTGGACACCGACGGCAGCCAGGTCTTCGACGCCGTCGTCGACCAGGCGGACGCGGGCAAGCTCGCCGCCTGGGTCGCCACCGGACGGATCCAGGTGCTGGTGGCGCCGCGCGCGGCGGCCGGAACGCCTGCCGCCGGGGCTCCTACGCCGACCGGCGCCCCGGCCTCCGGCGCTCCCGCCTCCGCCACGCCGCCGGCCGCCACCGGTGCACCCGCCACCGGTGCACCCGGCGCCGGGACCCCGGCCGCGGGCCGCCCCGCGACGGCGCCCGCCGCCCCGGCCGGGGCGGGTGGGAACTGACATGGCCGTGATCGCGGTGGTCGGCGCTCCGGGGGCGCCCGGCGCGACCACGACGGCGCTGGCGCTGCTGCTGGCCTGGCCGCTGCGGCCCGGCCGCCGCGTCCTGCTCGTCGAGTGCGACCCGGACGGCGGCGCCGTGCTGGCCGGTGCCCTGGAGGGCCGGGTCGAGGCGGTCTACGGGCTGCGCAACCTCGCCGTGGCCGACCGGCGCGGGCTGCTCGCCCAGGCCCTCTGGGAGCAGTTGATCGACATATCGCCGGAGGGCAACGCCGAACGGCTGCTGCTGCCGGGCCTCACCGACCCCACCCAGGCCCCCGGCCTCGCCTACACCTGGGAGCCGCTCATGGAGGTGCTGCGCGGGCTGGAGCCGCAGGGGTACGACGTCATCCTCGACCTCGGCCGTTCCGGCGCGGGCGGCACCAGCGCGGTGCTGGCCCGCCGGGCCGACGTGGTGGCCGCCACCGTGCGCACCACCCTGCGCGGGCTGAGCGCCGTCCGGCCCCGGCTGACCGCGCTCGCCGAGGACCTCGCCACGGCCGGCACCGGCTCGGACGCGCTGGGCCTGCTGCTGATCGCCGAGGGGCCGTACTCGGGGACGGAGGTGTCCCGCGAGTTCGGGCTGCCGGTGCTCGGGCTGCTGCCGCACGCGACGCGCACGGCCAAGGTGCTGTCGGACGGCGGGGACGTCAGCGACCGGCGGTTCGTCCGCTCGGAGCTGATGCGGACGGCGCGCTCGGCGGCGGACGAGATCCAGTTGGCGGTGCGGCGCCGGCGCCAGCGGCTCGCGCCCGCTCCGGCGCAGCCCGCCCAGCTCGCGCCGGCACCGGCGCCCCGGCCGGCCCCCGCTCCGGGGCCGGTCGGCCCGGTCGCCCAGCCCGGACCGCAGCCCGCCCCGGCCGGGTACGACTACGCGCGCCCCGCTCCGGCCGCCGTTCCGCAGCCCGGGCCGGTGGGGCAGCCGGGGCAGCCGGGGCAGCCCGTCCAGCCGCCGCAGGCCGCGCCGCCGTACGGGGCCGCGCACCACCAGCAGCCGTACGGCCCGGTGCCGCCGGTGATCACCACGGGCCCGGTGGCGCCGCTCGCCGGGCTGGCGCCGCAGCCGGCCGCCCCCGCGCCGTTCCCCGGGCACGGCGCCCAGCCGTACCCGGGACAGCCGGGACACCCGGGGCAGTCAGGAGAGCCGGGGCAGCCGTACCCGGCACAGCAGGGACAGCCCTACCCGTACGCCCAGCCCCACCACGAGCCCGTCGACGGGGAGGTGCTCCGTGCGCGGTAGCCCGCTGCACCAGCAGCCCGCGACCGACCCGGCCGCGCTGCCCTGGACGACGCCGCTGCCCGGGCCGGTCCACCCGGTGGCCCCCGGCCCGGTCGCCCCGGCCGACCAGCCGCGACCGCAGGCCGCCCACGCCCACCCCCCGGACGCGTCCGCCGTGTCCGCCGCGTCCGCCGTGCCCACCGCCGTCCCCTCCCAGCTGCCCTCGCTCGACCTGCGCGGCGCCGGCACCCGCCCGGCCGTCGACCCGCAGGTCGCCCGCGAGCTCAAGCGCCAGGTCGCCGCCGAACTGCACCAGCAGATCACCCGGCTGACCGCCGGATCCGGCACCGAGCCGGACCGCGCCACCCGTCGCCAGCGCGGCCGCGCGCTGATCGAGGAGGCCGTGGCCCGCTGGTCCGACGCCTACGCGCAGACCCACGGCATCCCGCCGACCCGGGACCAGGACCGCGCGCTCGCCGAGGCCGTCTTCGACCTGCTGTTCCGGGCCGGCCGGCTCCAGCCCTACCTCGACGACCCGGAGATCGAGAACATCCTGATCAACGGCTGCGACGACGTCTGGGTCTCCCGGGTCCACCAGCCGCTGCGCCAGGTCCCGCCGGTCGCCGACAGCGACGCCGAACTCGTCGAGCTGCTCCAGGACCTCGCCCGCCAGCACGGCGGCGGCGAGCGCACCCTGTCCACCGCCAGCCCCACCCTCGCCCTGCGCCTGGAGGGCGGCATGCGCCTCCAGGCGCTCACCGAGGTCACCCCCCGCCCCTACGTGGCGATCCGCCGGCACCGGGTGGCCTCGGCGACGCTGCCCGAGATGGTCCGGCTCGGCACCCTGGACACCACCCTCGCCGCGTTCCTGGCCTCGGCCATCCGGGCCCGGAAGAACGTGATGATCACCGGGACCCAGGGCGTCGGCAAGACCAGCCTGCTGCGCGCGATGGCCGCCGAGATCCCGCCGGACGAGCGGATCGGCACCCTGGAGTCGGAGTTCGAGCTCTGGCTGCACACCCTCGGCCATCTGCGCCAGGTCGTCCCGATGGAGGCCCGCGAGGGCAACGGCGAACGGGTGGACGGCCGTTCGGCGGGCGAACTGACCATCGGCGACCTCATCCCGGCCGCGCTGCGGATGACGCTCTCGCGGATCATCGTCGGCGAGGTCCGCTCCGGCGAGGTCGTCCCGATGCTGCGCGTCATGACCAACGGCGAGGGCGGCTCGATGTGCACCCTGCACGCGCGCGGGCCGCACATGGTCGTCGACCGGATCGCGGAACTCTGCCTGGAGTACGGCTCGCACATGACCGACGCACTCGCCTACCGGCTCACCGCCAACGCCGTCGACCTCATCGTGCACGTGGCGATGGTGGACGAGACGGCCGTCGGCGGGCGCCGGCACCGCTTCGTCTCGCACGTCCTGGAGGTCACCGGCCTCGGCGAGAGCGGCCGGCCCGCGCTGAACACCGTGTTCGGGCCGCGCCCCGACCTCGGCGAGCCGCGCGCCGTCCCGCACACCCCGCCGCAGTGCCTGGACGACCTGCGCCGGGCCGGCTTCGACGCCGCGCTGCTCGGCTCCCGGTACGGCAGCTGGGCCGCACCGCTCCAGCTCCGGATCGGCGGTGGCGTCCGATGATGCCGCTCTTCGTCCTGTGCGGCCTGGCCGTCGCGGCCGGGCTGGTCGCCCTGGCGGTCTGGGCGCGCGGCAGCGAGCCCGTCCCGGAGGACGCCGAGGAGCCGGAGGCGCTCAACCCGCTTGCCTCCCGGCTGCACGTGTTCTGGTACGGCGCGCCCGGCACCGCCTCGCACCGGGTGGCGCGGCTGCGCCGCATCCAGCTGCCGATCGCGCTGATCGGGGCGCCGCTCGGCTGGCTGTTCACCGGCATCCCGCTGACCGTGCTGCTGGTGCCGCTGGCGGTGTTCGGCCTGCCCTGGCTGTTCGACGCCACCCGCTCGGACACCGACCGGATCGAGCGGCTGGAGGCGCTCTCCGAGTGGACCCAGCGGATCGCCGACGTGCTGCTGCTCGGCGTCGGCCTCAACCAGGCCATCGTCACCAGCCGGCGCACCGCGCCCGCCGCGATCGAGGCCGAGGTCGGCGAGCTGGCCGCCAGGCTCCAGGCCCGCTGGCGGCCGGAGGAGGCGCTGCGGCTGTTCGCCGACAGCATGGCCGACGCCACCTCCGACAAGGTGCTCGCCGCGCTGCTGCTGCGCGCCGGGGACAGCGGCCCGGGTCTGGCCCGGGCGCTGTCCGACATGGCCGAGTCGGTGCGCGAGGAGGTCCGCCAGCGGCGCACCATCGAGGCCGACCGGGCCAAGCACCGCACCACCATCCGCTGGCTGGTCGGCATCATCCTGCTGGTCGTGGTGGTGGGCTCGTTCAACACCGAGTACACCCGCCCGTACGGCACGGTGCTCGGGCAGATCGTGCTCGGCGTGGTCTGCGCGCTGTTCGTCGGCGTGATCGCCTGGATGCGGGCGCTGGCCTCGTACCCGCCGGTGCCGCGGCTGCTGGAGATGGACCGGCGCAGCCGTCCCGGCCGGGCGCTGCGCCGCCGCCGGCCCGGTGCGGACGGCGCGGAGGGCGCGGGCGCCGGGGCCGAACCCGGCTCCGCGACCGGGACCGAGGGCGGCGCACGACTGTTCGGGGAGGCGCGATGATCTCGCCGTGGGCCGTACTGGCCGGTTCCGTGGCGGCCGGCGGCGTCGCCATGCTGATCGCCGAACTCCGGCCCGCGCCGCCCGACCTGGGCCAGGCGCTGGACCGGCTGCACCGCACCCCGGCCGAACGCACCCCCGACCCGGACGAGCGGCCGCGCTGGTTCGACCGGATCGGCGAGCGCTCCGTCACCCTGCGCGGGGTGCGCATCCCCGAGCGGGAACTCGCCCTGATCGGCCGCACCCCGGCCCGGTTCATGGCGCACAAGCTGCTGTTCGCCCTGCTCGGCCTGGTGCTGCCGCCGTACCTGCTGGTGGCGGCGCTGCTGCTGGACGTGAACCTGCCGTTCGCGCTGCCGCTGGTGGTCGGGCCGGTGCTGGCCGCCATGCTCTGGTTCGTGCCGGACGCGATCGTGCGCGGCGAGGCCAAGGAGGCGCGGGTCGAGTACCTGCACGGCATCGCCGCCTACCTGGAACTGGTCGCGATGGAACGGGCCGCCGACCTCGGCCCGGCGGAGGCGCTGCGCCGGGCCGCCGCGGTCGGGCGCGGCGCGGTGTTCCGCCGGATCCGTGACGCGCTGGACCGGGCGGCCACCGACCGGCTGCCGCCGTGGGCCGGACTGGAGGCGCTGGCCGCGGAGTTGGGTCTGATCCCGCTCCAGGACCTGGCCGACATCATGCGGATCTCCGGCACCGACGGCGCGGCCGTCTACGACACCCTGCGGGCCCGCGCCAAGGGCCTGCGCGGCGAGTTGATGGCCGAGGACCTCGCCCGGGCCAACGCCGACAGCGAGCGGATGGTCGCACCGGGCTCCGCGCTGACCATGCTGATGACCGTCTTGATCATTTACCCCGCGCTCTACAAGATGCTCAACTGAACCGCCCCGCACGGAGGTCCGCGCCTCCGTCACCACACCTCACCTCTCGGGAGCACCTGATGAACGCTCATCTCAAGACATTCGTCGGCCGATTGGCAGGCGCGACCCTGCTGCCGCTCCAGTTCGCCGTGATGCTGTTCCACTTCCGGATGGGCCGGGCCAAGGCCGCCCGGGCGCGCGGCGACAAGGGTGCCATCAGCATCGAACTCGCGCTCGCCGTCATCGCGCTGGTGTTCATCGCGGGCCTGGTGACGTTCGCGCTGGTCGGCCTCAAGGACAAGGTCGTCGACAAGGTCAACGAGGACCCGGACTACCACGGGGAGAACGGCCCCAAGTGACCCGCCGTCGTCGCCTCCGCCGTTCCGACCGGGGGTCGATGAGCCTGAGCCTGGCCATCGTCTTCCCGGTCGTCCTGCTCCTGGTCCTGGCCGTCGCCCAGACCGGGCTGTGGTGGTACCACCGCCAACTCGCGCTGACCGCTGCCCGCGAGGGCGTCGACGCGGGGCGGATGCAGGGGGGCCGGAGCGACGAGCAGAAGAACGAGGCCGCGCGCCGGCAGGCGGAGGACTTCCTCCAGCGGCAGGGGAGCGCGGAGCACCGGGTGGTCACGGACGGCAGTTCGCCGGTGCTGATCCGGGTGACCGTGGAGGTGAAGGCGCCGGTGATCGTGCCGTTCATCGCGCGGCCGACCGTCACCCAGTTCGCCGAGTCCCCGCGCGAGCGGTTCGTCCCGCCGGTGGTGGTGAACCCGTGAGCGCACAGGTGAGCGGGCCGGCCGGGTGGGTGCGGCGGTTCGCCGTGCGCCGCCCCGCCCGGTCGGCGCGCGGGCGCGACCGCGGCAGCGCCGCCATCGAGGCGGCGATCGTCGCGCCCGCCGTGGTCGCGCTGATCCTGGTCGCGGTCGCGGCGGGCCGGGTGCAGACCGCCGGCGGCTCGGTGGAGGCGGCGGCCCGGTCCGCCGCCCGGACGGCGTCACTGGCGCGCAGCGTGGACGGCATGGACGATGCCGTGGAGGCCGCCGCCGAGCACGCCCTGGCGCAGGAGGGCGTGCACTGCCGGAACACCGACAAGGCGGCGCTCGTGCACGGCGAACTGGTCAGCCACGGGGTGACGTTGGCGACGGTCGAGGTGACGGTGCGGTGCGAGGTCGGCCTGGGCGACCTGGTCGGCGGGCCGGACGTTCCGCTCACGAAGACCCTCACCGGTCGGTTCGTCTCGGTGGTCGACCGGTACCGCGGCCAGTGAGCGGCGGGCATGATGATGGTGTGTCAGGTCGTGGTACGGGTGGTGACGGTGTTGTGAGGACGAGCGGGCCGGACGGGGATTGGGGAGCCGTCGGGCGGGGGAGACGCATGCGGAGGGCGCCCGGGGGAGGGCGGACGGACCGGTGGGGAGGGAACGCCATGGCACGCGGACGCGCGGTGCGGCGGTTCCGCCGCACCAGGCTCGGCGGGCCGTTCGGCGCACGCACCGACCGGGGCGCGCTGTCGATCTTCGTCGCCATGTGCGCGGGCTACGTGGTGCTGGTCATCGCGCTGGTCATCGACGCCGGCGGCAAGCTGCGGCTGGCGGAGCGGGTCGACGGCTACGCCCAGGAGGCCGCCCGGGTGGGCGGCCAGCAGTTGGACGAGGCGGCCCTGTTGCAGGGCCAGGGCTACAAGGTGCGGACGGCGTACGCCGAGGAGGCGGCCAACAGCTACCTCAAGCTGTACGGCCTGAAGGCCAAGAAGGTGGACTTCTTGGACGGCGGAGCCACCGTCGAGATCACGGTGGAGGCCGAGTTCCGCCCCGTCATGCTGGGCGACCTCGCGAAGCGGAAGGTTACGGGCAAGGGGCGTGCCACCCTCGTCCACGGAGTCAAGGAAGCGGAGACCGACTGATGGCCGCGCCACGCGTCAAGGACCAGACCCGTGCCGGGCGTCCGGCCCGGGGTGTGCCCACCACCACCCCCGCGTCCGGCCGGCGGCCGGCGCCGCAATCCTCCCACCGGGCCGGCGGCGGCGGGCGGGGCGGCCGGGGTGGCAGAGGTGGCCGGGGCGGCGCCGTGCTCGGCGCGCTCGCGGCCCTGATCACCCTGCTCGGCCTGCTCCTCGGCCTGCCGGCGCTGCTGCTCTACGGCACCGCGGCGGTGGCCGACATGGGCGAACTCGCCCCCGACGGCCTCGGCGCGCTGCTGACCAGCCCCGACGACGGGCGGCTGTTCCTGTGGCTGCTGGTGGTGGTCGGCTGGGTCGGCTGGGCCTGCTTCGCGCTCTCCGTGCTGCTGGAGATCCCGGCGCAGCTGCGCGGCCGGGTGGCCCGGCGGATCCCGGCCTTCGGCTGGAGCCAGCGGGCCGCGGCCGGACTGGTCGGCGCGGTCATCGCGCTGCTGCCGGTGGCCGGCGGGGCCTTCGCCGCCACCGCCGAGCACGCCCCCGTGCCGGCCGCCGCGACGGCTGCCGTGACCGCCGGCCCGCAGCGCGTCGCGCTGCCCGCCGCGCAGGCCGCACCGTCGCTCGCGCCCGCCGCCGAGTCGCAGGCCTCCTACACGGTGCGCGACAGCCGCCCCGCCGACAGCCTCTGGTCCATCGCCGAGCGCCAACTGGGCTCCGGTGAGCGGTGGACGGAGATCGCCAAGCTCAACGAGGGCCGGGTGATGGACGATTCGGGCAACCGCTTCGACGCGGAGCGTCCGATCCACCCCGGCTGGAACCTGCTGATGCCGGCCGACGCCAAGCCCGACGAGGCCAAGCCCGCCGCGCCCGCCGCGCCCGCCCCGGCCGGGACGCCGCAGGCCGGAACCGCCGGCGGCGCGGCCCAGGGCGGCGGCACCGTCACGGTCAAGGAGGGCGACAGCCTGTCGGCCATCGCCGAGCGGGCGATGGGGGACGCCGAGGCGTGGCCGCAGCTGTTCGAGGCCAACAAGGGGGCCCAGGCGCCGGACGGCGAGCGGCTCACCGACCCGGACGTCGTCGCGCCCGGCATGGTGCTCACCCTGCCCGGGGCGGCCGCGCCCGCCCCGACCCCGGCGCCCGCCCCCGCTCCCGAGCAGGCGCCCGCGCCCGCGCCGACCCCGCCACCGCCCGCGCCGAACACCCAGGCACCGTCGGCGCCCGCCGCCGAGACGCCCGCCCCCGCGCAGCCGTCCGCGCCCGCGCAGGCCCCGGCGCCCGCCCAGTCGTCCGCGCCGCAGGCCGACCCCCAGGCGCCCGCCGCCCACGCCGAGCAGGCCCCGGACGACGACTACACCGTGGCCCTCGCCGCCTCCACCGTCGGCGTCCTGCTCGCCGCGATCATGGTCGGCGCCGTCGCCCGCAAGCGCGGCGGCCAGCTGCGCGCCCGCCGCCCCCGGCACCGGATCGCCCTGCCCGCCGCCCCGGCCGCCGCCTTCGAGGCGGAGCTGAAGGCCCGCCAGGACGACGCCGGACTAGACCTGCTCGACCGCGCACTGCGCAGCATGGCCCGCAACACCGTGCGCGGCGGCAAGCGGCTGCCCGCGATCGTCGCCGCCCGGATCACCCCCGGCCGCACCGTCGAACTCCACCTCTCCGGCGCGGTGGCCCCCATCGCGCCGTTCCGCGCCGCCCACACGCCCGACATCTGGTGGTGCGCCGCCGACTCCGACGGCCTGCTCTCCCCGTCCCAGGCCCGCAAGACCGCCGCCCCCTACCCGGCGCTGGTCACCCTCGGCTCCGCCGCCGACGGCTCGGTGGTCCTCGCCGACCTGGAGACCGTCCGGCTGCTGCACCTGTCCGGCCACCCGGACGACGCCCGCGACGTGCTGCGCACCCTCGCCCTCGAACTCGCCCACAGCCCGCTCGCCGACCGCCTCCACCTGCACCTGGTCGACCTCGCCGAGGAGGTGCCGATCAGCGGCCCCGCCGCCGAGCGGATCCACCGGCACACCACCCTGGAGGCCGCGCTCACCGCGCTCGGCCCGCGCACCGCCAAGGCCCGCGCGACGCTGGTCGCCGCCGAGGCCGCCAGCCCCCGGGACGCCCGCAGCCGCGGCCTGGCCGACGAGTCCTGGGTCCCCGAGATCGTGCTCTGCGCCCACCAGCCCGGCGGCGAGGTCCCGGCCGAGCTGGGCCGGCTGCTCGACGCCCGTCCCCGCACCTGCGTCGCCGTGGTCACCCGCGCCCCCGAGCGCGGCACCGGCCCGGTCGCCCGCTGGACCCTCCCGGCCACCGGCCAGGCCACCATCCCCGGCCTGCACCTCACCCTGGAGCTCCAGCGGCTGACCACCGGCCAGTACGAGCAGGTCACCGAACTGCTCCGGACCGCCGACGACGCCACCCAGCACCCCGCACCGGCCTGGACCCTGGACGGGGAGGAGCTGGATCCGGCCGACCTGCCGGTGCCCGTCCCGGTGCTGGCGGGTGTCGGCGCCGCCGGCGGCCCGGGCGGGGACGGCCCGGCGGGCTTCTCGCTCGCCGCGCTGGACGCCGCCCTCGGCGGGCCTGACGACGGGGACGACGCGGACGGCGACGCCGACACGGGGGCGGCGGGGCCGCGCCTGCTGGCCCGGGTGATCGGCACGGGCGCCAGCCCGTTCGCCGGCACCGACCCGGCGGCGCCGCTCCCCGGCAGCGCCGGGCCGGCCGCGCTGCCGGTGCCTCGGCACCTGATCAACGGGCTCGGCCGCCAGGCCGGCTCCTCTGCTCCGGCCTCGACCCCGGCTCCGGTCTCCGCCTCCGCCTCCGCCGCTCCCACGGGCCCGGCCGCCGCGTTCCCGGTGCCGGCCGCGCCGCCTGCGGACGCCGCCGACGGTTCCGGCGGTTCCGGCGGTTCCGGCGGGGGCGACGGGTTCGACGGGTTCGACGGGGACGAGACGACGCAGAACCTCGGCCTGCCGGGTCCCGTCGCGCCCGTCCAGCCGGTGGCCCCGGTGGTCCCGGCCGCGCCCGAGGAGGTACCCGCCCTCGACGCCGCGCCCGTTCCGGCGGCCGTCCCCGCGCCCGTCCCGGCGGCGGAGCCGGTGCCCGAACCCGTGCCGACCCACGACCCGGCCCCCGCGCCCACGGCCGCCGACCCGCGCGTCCCCGCCCGCCCCGAGCCCGGCCCGGCCGCGTCCGCCCCGGTCGCCCGCACCGCCTCCGGGCGCAGCGACAGCGACGACCTGCTCGCCATCCTCCGCTCCCCGGAGGCGCACGCCACCCGGGCCACCCCCCGGATCCGCCTGCTCGGCCCGGTCGACGTCGCCGGTACCGGCGGCAACGCCGAACCGGGCGCGGTCGTCCGGCTCACCGAACTCGCCGCCTACCTGGCCCTGCGCCCCGGCGCCGACAACGCCGCCCTCGACCACGACCTGCACCCCGGCGCGGCCCACCTCGACCCGCACCCCACCGCCGCCGACGCCCGCAGCCCGCTGCCCGACAAGATCGGGGACCTCGCCGCCTGGCTGGGCACCGCCCCGGACGGCCGGCCGTTCCTGGCCACCGACCAGGCCGAGGGCTACACCTTCGCGCCCGCCGTCACCTGCGACTGGGACGAGTTCCGCAGCCTCTACCGGCGCGGCATGCGCAGCACCAGCGCCACCGCCGACGCGGCCCTCGCCCACGCCCTCGCCCTGGTCCGCGGCGCCCCGTTCGCCGAGGCCCCGCCCGCCGCCTACGGCTGGGCCGAGAGCGAGCGCCAGGACATGATCGCCGCGATCGTCGACACCGCCCACGAACTCGCCGCCCGCCGCCTCCAGTACGGCGACCACCGCAGCGCCGAGGCCGCCGTCTTCCGCGGCCTCGCCGTCGCCCCGGACGTCGAACTGCTGCACCGCGACCTCTTCTACGCCTACGCCTCCGCCGGCGCCCGCGACCAACTCCTGCGCGCCGTCAACCGCCTGGACGCCCTCAGCCGCCGCACCGGCCGCGACCTCGACGCCGACACCGTCTCCCTCCTCCGCGACCTCCTCGCCGGCTCCTGACCTCCCGGAGTAGGAAGTCGGCCCACCCGACTTCCTACTCCGGCTCCCAAACGACGTTCCGCCTCGCCAGCCCCAGACCCCGGTAGGGATCTGGGGCTTTCGCCTGCCAGGTCCGGAGTGGGAGGTCGGTGGGGCCGACTTCCCACTCCGCCGCTCTGCCTGAGGAGCCGAGGTCTGCCCGACTTGCCATCCGCTGCTGCGTTCCCGTTCCGCTCGCCACCTTCCGACCCCGCGCCACCTGCGGCGCGGAAGGCCGGCCCAGCGGCTATTCGCCCCGCCAGCTCCTGGCCTTTGGTGGCGAGCTGGGGCTTCGTCTGCCAGGTCTGGAGTGGGAAGTCGGCCTGCCCGACTTTCTGTTCCGCCGCCTGCCTGGGGAGTCGAGGTCTGCCCGGCCGGCATCCCCTCCTGGTGGCGGGCCGTCGGCACTTGATCCGGAGTGGGAAGTCGGCCTGCCCGACTTCCCACTCCGTTGCCTCGGCGGGCTGGCTGTTGGGGCAGGGGAGTGGGGGAGTGCGACCCGGCCTGGATCGGGTGTGGCGGGATCTCGTAGGGTGGCGCACACGGGTGTGGTGACAGGCACCACGCGGGGTTCGAGGCAGCAGACGCCGCTGGGCGGCGGGGCGGGGCGGTGACCTGGAGATGGCGGAGACGAAGGTGGTCCCCGGAGGTCCCGAACCCGTACCGGACGCGGGCCCGCGGGACGCCTACGAGGAGCACCCGCCCGGCCCGGCCGCCCTGTACGAGCCACCCGCCCCCGGGCCGGTGCCCGGGCCGCCCGAGCCGTCCACCGGATGGACCGTCACCGGCATGCCCGCGATGGGCGGCCTGCCCGGCGGCCCGGCCGTCCCGCCGCCGCCCTACACCGCCCCCGGCGCCACCCCCGCGCACGGCCTGCCCGGCATCGGCGGCGGCCTGGGCAACGGGCCGCGTGGCCGCATCCTGGTCGTCGAGGGCGGCTACGGCACCTCCGGCCGCCGCACCTGGGGCCGCGGCGGACCGGCGCAGGCGCCGGTGCTGTCCGCGATGCTCGCCGCCGTCTCGCCGCAGGTGCTGCTCGCCGTCGACGCCGTCGACGCCGTTCACCTGCCCGGCGCCAGCGACCCGCACACCGTCCTCGCCCACCTGCGCGCCGCCGCCCGTCACCCCGGGCCGCTGCTCGTCCACCTCGGCGGCCACCTCCTCGCCGACAAGCGCGGCGGCCAACTCCACCTCACACTGCGGGACTCCAAGCCCGGCAGCATCCGCCAGGACGGCCTCGCCTGGCAGGCGATCGCCGGTGAACTGCGGCACCGCCCGGCGGACTGGCAGACTCTGGTGATCGCCGACCTGAGCGCCGACCAGAACGCCTGGCCGCTGCTCCAGGGCACCGTCTCGCCGCTCGGCGAAGGCCTGCCGTTGTGGGCGGTGATCAGCCCGGACCCGGAGCAGATCGGTACCTTCACCCGGGCGCTGATCGAGGCCCTGCACGGCGGCCGACCGGGTGCTGAGGCGGTCCTGGCCCCCGAACAACTGCGCCAGCAGGTGTACTCGGTGCTCCGCCCCGACGTGATCGTGCTCAGCACGCACGCGCCGGACCGCCCCGTGTTCCGCAACACCGCCCGGCGCGGCGACGGCCCGTTCGCCGACGCCGTCCCGTACGAGGGGCCGAGCCCGGCCGCCGTGCTGCCCCGGCCGGCCCCCGTCCAGGAGGACTCCCCTTGGCCGGCGGACCGGCCGTGGAGCGAGCCGCCGCGCGACGCGGTCCCGCAGGACGCGGTCCCGCACGACACTGTGCCGCAGCCCCGCCCGGCCGTCACCCTGGACAAGCCCGCCGCCGTGGCGCAGCCTGCGGACGGCCCGGTGAGCCTGCTCAAGCCTGGGGTGCCGCCCACCCCGCCGCTCCCGCCGCGCCCGGCCGACCTGCGGAAGCCCGACGCCTGGCAGCCGCCGGCCCCTGAGCCGACCGACGCGCCGACCGACGCGCCGGCGCCCGCCGAGGCGGCTCAGCAGGCCGAACCGGTCGAACCGGCCGCGCCCGCCCCCGCCCCCGTGCCCGCCCCTGAAGCCGCCGAGCCCCGCGCCGACTACCGCGAGGTGATCGGCCGGATCGTCCGCAGCGCCGACGCCGGCGACCACGCCGCCGCCATCGACCTGGCCTTCGCCCTCGAACTGGAGGCGATCGCCGAGCACGGCCCGGTCTCCGCCCCGGTGCTCCAGGTCCGTCAGGTCCGCGCGCACGTCTCACGTCTCGCCGGGCGGCTCGCCGAGGCGGCGGACATCTACCGCGAGGTCGCCCTCTCCCTGCTCCGCACCCAGGGCGCCGAGCACCCGGAGACCCAGCACGCGGCCACCAACGCCGAGGCCTGCTGGCGGGCGATCCGGGACCGCGCCGAGGCCCTGCGGATCGCCCCGGAGATCATCGAGCTGCGCGCCCACCTCCCGGGCCCCGACGGCCGCAAGCTCCGCGCCGCCGAACGCCACCTCGCGGCCCTCGCCGCCGCCGTCCCCGACCCCGCCTGATCCGGGATGGGCATCCTGTCGGGAATCGCGAACTTCATGACCGAGTGGCGGGAGAACCGGGGCCACGTCAAGCGCTCCCGCCGAACCGGCGAGCCATGGCCGGAGACGGGCGTGGCGGAGTTCATCGCGGCGGTCGAGGCTTCGGGATTCTTCGAGTCGGTGGACGTGGTGCCGGTCCAGCCACCGCGGCTCTTCGATCTCCACCTGGAAGCCTCGGAGGACTACTTCATCCTCATGCTGGTGGACGGCCACGACTCCTGCCGGATCATGTTCGACAGCTATGTCTTCGACTGGGTGCCGACATGCCTCGCGCTCGAATTCATTCAGACCGTCATGACCGGCGAGGTCGAGGTGACCCTGTCGGGCCGTCATGTGCTGCTGGGCGTCCCGCTGGCCGGGGAGGGGACCTGGCGGGATTCCCGGATCTTCCGGGGCGAGTTCGAGCCCTGGGAGGCCCGGGCGATGGCCCGGGGCCGGTCACCGGAAGCGTGACGGGCGAAGCCGCACGGAGCTTGACCTCAAGCGCGGTTGAGGTTGGAGGCTGGAGCCCATGACTGCCATCGTCGCCGGCCTCCGGCCGGACGCACTGCCCGACCCCGCCCGTCCGGACGCGGGCCTCGTCCTGGCATCCCTGTGGCGCACCGGGGGGCTCGAACAACAGCACAAGGTCATGTCCGGCGTCATGGACGCCTGGGAGCAGGCCCGGTTGCCGGCCGCGTACCTTGCGCGGCACTGTCTGGCGGGGTCCGACGGCCGGACCATCCTCAACTTTGCCCAATGGACAAGTCCCGGAGCGCACCGGGCCTTCGCCGCCGACCCTCGCAACCAGCAGACCCTGGGCAGCGCCGTCCAGTCGCTGTACTCGGCCGATCCGCCAGGCCGTTACGTGCCGTACCGCTTCGCGGGACGGCGCGATGGAGCCGCCCGCTACTTCACCGCAACGTGGCACGACACCGAGGACGACGGGACGGCCCGGTCGCTCGCCGATGAGTTGATCGAGCGTGCCCCCACCGCCCCGGTGGCGGAGTATTTCTACATCGACGAGGCCGGGCGGCAGCTCCTCGTGCTCGCCGGGTTCCAGGACGAACCCGGCGGAACCGGCCCCTGGTTCCGCCCGTTCCGCGGGCTGGTGCGGTCGGCACACTAGGCGACCGGCTGGCGGAGTGGGAAGTCGGCCGGTCCGACTTCCCACTCCGTTGTGGAGCACGGTGGTGCACGCCCGGCGCGCGGAGGTGAGCGCGAGGTGCGATTCGAACCCGTGCCCCGGTACGCGCCCGGCTCCGCGACAGTGATCGGCGTGGATGGAAGTGCCTCCGGTTCAAGGGAGTTGAGTGTTGGTGCGATCGCTTGCGGCCCGGCGGGACGGCGACCGGCGATGGAGCGCGGCCCGCAAGCGTCGAGAAGGATTTCGGACTCTGTGAGAAGCGGCCGTTTTCCCGGCCTACGCTGACGGTGCATCCGGCGGGCACGGTGCGTGCCGGAGCATGTGCGGACAGTGTGACCGGAGAACAGGGGAGGCCGAAGTGGATGAGGTTCAGGGCGGCGGCGAGAGTAGCGACGTGGCGCGTCCGCAGCTGGACGAGGACCTGTCGGGGCTGTCGGACTTCCTGCGGGCGATCGGTCGGCAGATCAAGCTGCTGCGCGAGCGGGCGGGGCTGACGCAGAAGGAGTTCGCCAAGGAGGTTGGCTACACCGAGAGCCTGATCGGGGCGGTGGAGCAGGGAAAGCGGACGCCGCAGCGGGAGTTGTTGGAGGCGTCCGAGCGGGTGCTGGACGCGGGAGGGCTGCTGCTCGTCATCGCGCAGGACATCGAGCAGGCGAAGGCCCGGGCGCGCGTGCGGCACCCCGAGTGGTTCCGGAGCTACGCCAGCCTGGAGGCTTCGGCCCTCGAACACCACGACTGGAGTGCCTACCTGGCGCCGGGACTGCTCCAAACGGAGGACTACGCCCGGGCTGTGTTCCGAATGCGGCAGCCGTTGCTGGCGGAGGAGACGGTCGAGATCCGCGTGGCGGCTCGGATGGCGCGACAGGAAATCCTCACTCGGTGGCCCCACGCGGTGTTCAGCTGGGTGATCGACGAAGGTGTTCTGAACCGGCGGATCGGCGGGCCGGAGGTGCACAGGAGGCAGCTCGAACGGTTCCTGGAGATCGGGGACACCCGTGGTATGACGCTTCAGGTCATGCCGATGGACCGAGTCGAGAACGCGGGTATGGACGGCTCGTTCATCCTGATCACGCCCAAGGGGCGCCCGCAGACCGGCTACATGGAAGTCCAGACGAACGGTAGGCTCATCACGGATGCGGAGGAGGTTCGTCTCCTGAACGTGCGGTACGGCACCCTCAGGGCGCAGGCGCACTCTCCGCAGGAGTCCCTGTCCTTGATCGAGAAGATGCTGGGAGAGCGATGAACAGCGATCTGGTGTGGTTCAAGAGCAGCTACAGCGGCGGCGAGGGCGGCGCTTGCGTCGAGGTCGCCGATGCTACCGAGTTCGTCATGGTGCGTGATTCCAAGGACAAGTCCGGTCCCCAGCTCGCTTTCTCGGCGGTGGCGTGGCAGTCCTTCATCGAGTTCGCGCAGTCGGTCTGATGAGCGACAGTCCGGTGTGGTTCAAGAGTAGCTACAGCGGAAACGAGGGCGGAGACTGCATCGAGGTCGCCGAGACTGTGGAGTCGGTGTTGGTGCGTGACTCCAAGGACAAGTCTGGTCCCCGGCTCTCCTTCTCCCCGGCCGCTTGGCAGTCCTTCGTCGAGTTCGCGCAGGCGGCTCGATGAGTGGCGATCTGGTGTGGTTCAAGAGCAGCTACAGCAGCAACGAAGGCGGCGACTGCGTCGAGGTCGCCGCGACTGCGGAGTCGGTGCTGGTCCGTGATTCCAAGGACAAGTCTGGCCCCCGGCTCGCGTTCTCGTCGGCTGCTTGGCAGTCGTTCGTTGAGTTCGCGCGGTCCGTCTGATGAGCAGCGATCTGGTGTGGTTCAAGAGCAGCTATAGCGGCGGCGAGGGTGGCGACTGCGTCGAGGTTGCCGAGGCGGCCGGGTTGGTCTTGGTGCGTGACTCCAAGGACAAGTCTGGCCCCCAGCTCGCCTTTTCCCTGGCTGCCTGGCGGTCCTTCGTCGATTTCGCGCAGTCGGTCTGACGGTGCGTGCGGCCGTCCGCCGGTCGGCGGACGGCCGCTCTGCCGCTCGGGTCTGGTCGAAGCCGGCCCGCTGGTCAGGTCTTGCTGATGGAGAAGACGTAGCTGGTGCCGACGCAGACGTTGCTGTTGGACGAGCCGGTGACGACCCACCCCGCCGGGCGGGGCGAGTAGGAGCACACCACGGCGGACGTCTTGTTGGTGATGTTCTCGATGGTGTACTCGACACCGCTTCCGGCGCAGGTCGTGCTGCTGCGCGCGCTCGTGACGACCCATCCGGTGGGGATCGGGGAGAAGGAGCACGGCCAGGCGGTGGTCAGACCGGCGGTGTTCCTGATGGTGTAGTCGACGCCGCTTCCGGCACAGGTGCGGCTGCCGCTGTACGAGGCCGTGACGACCCATCCGGTCGGGATGGGCGAGAAGGAGCACACACTGAGCGGGGTGGTCAGGCCGGCGGTGTTCTTGATGGTGTAGTCGACGCCGCTTCCCGCGCACTTGATGCTGCCGCTGTACGAGCCGGTGACGGCCCACCCCGCCGGGATGGGCGAGAAGGAGCACACGTCGAAGTACGTCTGCCCGCTCGAATCGCTGATGGAGTACTCGACGCGGGTGCTGGGACAGTTGCGGCTGCCGGACGAGTGCGTGATGACCCACCCGGTCGGGACGGGCTCGTTGGAGCAGATGGTCCTGCTGGCGGTGACCTGCTGCGGAGCCGCCTGTGCCTGCGCCGTTGCGCCGGTCATCATTCCCAGGAGCAGCAGCGCGAACGCCACCAGATGCGGTATGCGGTTGCGTAAGGTCTTCAAAATCGGCCTCAGATCTTCTCGACAGCTCCACAGCTTGCGCTGATTCGGGTGAGATCGTGTCAGATCTGTTTCTGTGCGACCAGAGTGCCTCCTGCGCCCGGCGCCCGAGATCGACGGCAGGAAGGCGACGGCCTGCACCACGCGGACGCTGTTGGTTGATTCGGGGTGAAGTGCTGCGAAGTGGCTGGTGCGGGCGCGGGTGGTGGGGGGTGTGGATCGGTTCGAGCATCGCGCTGTTCGGGACGGTGGCGGCCAACTGCTCCCGCCAAGGCTGGAGCAGGAAGTCGGCCCGTCCGACTTCCTATTCTTGGAGGCAGGGACGGAACCGGGCACGGGTTCCGGCGGCTCCTTGCCTCGCGGACGCTGTTGGCGAATTCGGGGTCGTGATCATTTTGCCCCGCCGAGCTAGTGCTCGGCGGGGCGAAGTGCTGCGAAGTGGGTGGTGCGGGTGCGGGCTCGGGGCGTCTCGGTGAGGTGGGCGTCGATGCGGGCTAGGTTGATCGCGGCGGCGGTGAGCTGGTGCTGGAGGCTGGTCTTCGCGAAGCCTTGGTACCGGGATCTGCGCAGGCCGCAGCGCTGGATGCCCTGGGAGAAGGTTCCCTCGACCCCGGCGCGGATCTTGTAGCGCTCTTTCCAGTCGTCGGTCTGCTGGAGTTCTCGGGCCTGGCGGATGGCCTGGTGTTCGTCGTGGTGGCGAAAGGTCAGCTCCCGGCGTACCGCCTTCGGGGAGCTGACGCAGTCCCGCAGGTGCGGACAGGGCCGACAGTCGGCGGGCGAGAACTGCACCCGGATGACGGGAGTGCCGCGGTGGGACAGTGCCTGGCGCCACTGGCCGGTGGTGCGGCCTCCCGGGCAGGTGACCTGCTGGTGGTCCCGGTCGATGGCGAAGGATTCCTGGCCGAAGGCCTTGCTCTCGCCGGTGGCCTGGGCGGTGGTGTCGGCCCGGATCGGACCGTGCAGCTCGACGCCGTGTTCACGCCGGGCGGCCACGATCTGGGCGGCGGTGGGACAGCCGGCGTCGACCCAGTGCTCGCCCGGTAGGCAGTCCCGTTCGGCGAGGCCGGCGTGGATCGGCTCGACCATCACGCTGTCGGGGACGGTGGCCAGGGTGGTGACGGCGTTCGTGACCAGGTTAGGGACGTCGGTCTCGCAGGTTTCGGTGACGTGGACCTTGTAACCGTCCCAGAGGGTGTCACGCTTCACGCTGCCGCGCGCCTCGGGGTCATAGGGCGTGACCAGGCGTGTCGCGCCCGGCGGCCGGTCTTTTGGGTCCCGCCGCCTCACCTCGCCCTCGACAAGGTGGAACTGCTGGACCCACACCTGCCGCAGAATCTCCACCGGCCCCAAGTCCCGCAGTTCCTGCGGCACTTGGGGCGAGAGAATCGCCTCAAGCAGTCGCATGCCGTCGGCGCCGATCCGCAACCCCGTCTCATCCCGCTTCGCGCGGGACTTCGGGAATCGGGACTCCTCGGCCCGGGTCGCGTAGTGCCGGAACCACTCCGGGTCGGCGACCTCCACCAGCCGGCCGGGGTCGGCCCGGGCGAGCGCGTTCAACGCGGACCGCAGCGTCTCGGCCACCATCTCCAGCCAGCTCAGTTCACGGGCCGCCGACAGCACATGGGTGGAGTCGGCCCGGGCCCGGCCCGTCGTTCTCAGCAGCCCCTTGGCCCGGGCCGCGTCCAGGATGCCGTCCAGCACCCGCCGCCCGGCATCCGCTTCGACCAGCCGGTCCCTGAACTCCGACAGCACCGAGAAGTCGAAGCCGGGATCGCCGAGTTCCAGACCGAGGGCGTACTTGAAGTCGATCCTCGCCCGCACCGCCTCCGCGGCCTGCCGGTCCGTCAGCCCCTCGACGAACTGCAGCACCAGCACCAGCGCCAGCGCCGGCCGGCCCGGCGACCACGCCGGCTTACCCCGCACCGGGAACAGATCCGCGAACCGCTCGTCCGTGAACAGAACCCCCAGCTCGTCCCGGATCCGAATCGCCAGGCTGCCCTTCGGGAACGCCGCTCGCGCCACCCTGACCGTCTCCGCCGGAACCTCGCCCGGCCCACCCGAACGCATCGACACCAAACCACCCCGCAAGGACCAACGCCGGTCTCCGAGACAAGTCTCGGAGGCCGGCGTCACTCACCGCAGCCGATCACTCACATTCGCCAACAGCGTCCCTCGCGCAAGGGGCCGCCGGAGGAAGCGGGTGTCAGCGAGCCCCGCCGTTGACGTACAGGGTCTGGCCGCTGACGTAGGAGGCGTCCTCGCTCGCCAGGAAGGCGACGACCGAGGCGATCTCCTCCGGCTGGCCGACCCGGCGCAGTGGGGTGCGGGCGGCCACCTCGGTCTGGTGGTCCTCGGCCGTGGCGCCGACGCGGGCGGCCGTGGCGGCGGTCATCGCGGTGGCGATGTAGCCGGGGGCGACCGCGTTCACGTTGATGTTGAACGGGCCGAGTTCGATGGCGAGCGTGGCCGTCAGGCCCTGGATGCCGGCCTTGGCGGCGGCGTAGTTGGCCTGGCCCCGGTTGCCGAGGGCCGAGCGCGAGCTGAGTGAGACGATCTTGCCCCACTTCTGCGCGACCATGTACTTCTGCGCCACGTGGCTGCAGTTGTAAGCGCTGGTCAGGTTGACCGTCAGCACGGCGTCCCAGTCGGCCTTGGGCATCTTGAAGAACAGGTTGTCCCGGGTGATCCCGGCGTTGTTGACCAGGATGTGCAGGCCGCCCAGGTCCTCGACGATCTGGGCGAACACCGTCTCCACGGCGTCGTAGTCGGCCACGTCGCAGCCGTACGCCCGGGCGGTGCCGCCCTTGGCGGTGATCTCCTCGGCCGTCCCGGCGGCCCGCTCGGCCGTGAGGTCGACCACGGCCACCGCCGCGCCCTCCTCGGCCAGCCGGCGCGCGGTCGCCGCGCCGATGCCCTGCGCGCCGCCGGTGACGACGGCGACCTTGCCTGCGAAACGAGTCATGGTGCTGCTCCTCCGGTGGAAGTCCGGCTGACAGCTGACAGAATCTGTTATCTGAAATCTGTCAGCTGTTATCTGATATCTGTCAGTTGTCAGTTGTCAGCCCTCAGGCGGACTCCACCAGCACCGCCGTGCCCTGCCCGACGCCCACGCACATGGTGGCCAGGCCGCGGCGACCGCCGGTGCGGCGCATTCGGTGCAGCAGGGTGGTGAGGATCCGGGCGCCGGAGCCGCCGAGCGGGTGGCCGAGGGCGATCGCACCGCCGGCGGGGTTGACCAACTCCGGATCGATCCCCAACTCATCGACAGAGGCCAGTGCTTGAGCGGCGAATGCCTCGTTCAGCTCGGCCTCCTCGACGTCCTCCAGCGCCCAGCCGGCCCGGGTGAGCGCCTTGCGGGTGGCCGGCACCGGCCCGATGCCCATCACGTCCGGGTGCACGCCCGCCGAGGCGCCGGCCACGTAGCGGCCGAGCGGCTCCAGGCCGAACTCGCGCAGCGCCTCCTCGCTGACCAGTACCAGCCCGGCCGCGCCGTCGTTCATCGGCGAGGCGTTGCCCGCCGTCACCGTGCCGCCGGGGCGGAAGGCGGGCTTGAGGCGGGCCAGCTTCTCCAGGCTGGTGTCCTCGCGGATCGACTCGTCCGCCCCGACGCTCACCCCGTCGGCCCGCTCGACCGGGATCAGCTCGGCGTCGAAGTGCCCGTCCTTGCGGGCGGTGGCGGCCCGCTGGTGGCTGCGCAGCGCGAAGGCGTCCTGCCGCTCCCGGGTGACCCCGTACCGGGCGGCCACCTCCTCGGCGGTCTCGCCCATCGAGAGCACGCCGTGCAGTTCGGCCATCCGGGGGTGGGTGAGCCGCCAGCCGAGCCGGGTGTCGTAGGTCTCGATCCGGTGCGGCAGCGCCTCGTCGGGGCGGGGGAGGACGAAGGGGGCGCGCGTCATCGACTCGCAGCCGCCGGCCACCACGACGTCCGCCTCGCCGGAGCCGATCGCCCGGGCGGCCATGGTGACCGCCTCCAGGCCGGAGGCGCAGAGCCGGTTGACGGTGGCACCGGGGACGCTGTCGGGCAGCCCGGCGAGCAGGACGGCCATCCGGGCGGCGTTGCGGTTGTCCTCGCCGGCCTGGTTGGCGGCGCCCCAGTAGACGTCGTCGATCCGGGCCGGGTCGAGGGCGGGCAGGTCGGCGAGCAGGGCGCGCAGCACGGTGGCCGAGAGGTCGTCCGGGCGGACCGTGGCGAGGGCTCCGCGCAGCCGGCCGATGGGTGTGCGGCGGGCGGCGGCGAAGTAGACAGGACGCACGACGTCGGGCTCCTTGTCGGGAGAGGGGGGACGGTGGGTCAGAAGGCGTTGACGCCGGTGAGCGCACGCCCGATGAGCAGCTGGTGGATCTGGCTGGTGCCCTCGTAGAGGGTCATCACCCGCGCGTCGCGCAGGTACTTGCCGACGGGGTACTCGTCGATGAAGCCGTAGCCGCCGAACACCTGGAGGGCGTTGTTGGCGGCCCGCACCGCCGCCTCGCTCGCGAACAGCTTGGCGACGGAGGACTCGGTGGCGAACGGCAGGCCGCGTTCGATGTGGTCGGCGACCTTCCAGGTGAGCAGCCGGGCGGCCTCGACGTCCACGGCGATGCCGGCGAGCAGTTGCTGGACCAGCTGGTGCGAGGCGATCGGCTTGCCGAACTGTTCGCGCTCCCCGGCGTAGCGGACGGCGGCGTCCAGGCAGGCGCGGGCGATGCCGACGCAGCCGGCTGCGACCGACATCCGGCCCTTGGCGAGTGCCGCCATGGCGACCGTGAAGCCCTTGCCGACCTCGCCGAGCCGGGCGGTGTCGGGCACCCGGACGGCGTCGAGGGCGAGTTCGGCGGTGGCCTGGCCGCGCAGGCCGAGCTTGCCGTGGATCTCGGTGCGGGTGAAGCCGGGCAGGTCGGTGGGGACCAGGAAGGCGGTGACGCCCCGGTGGCCGGGCTCGCCGGTGCGGGCGAAGACGAGTGCGACGTCGGCCCAGGTGCCGTTGGTGATGAAGGTCTTGCCGCCGCTGAGCAGCCAGTGGTCGCCGTCGCGCACGGCCCGGGTGGTGAGGTTGGCGGCGTCGGATCCGGTGCCCGGTTCGGTGAGGGCGAAGCAGCCGAGCGCCTCGCCGGAGGTGAGCCGGGGCAGCCAGTGCCGCTTCTGCTCCTCGGTGCCGAAGGCGTTGACGGACTTGGCGACCAGGCCGAGCGAGACCGAGACGATGCCGCGCACGGCGGAGTCGCCGCGGCCCAGTTCCTCCAGGACCAGGCAGTAGGCGAGGTGGTCGCCGCCGCTGCCGCCGTACTCCTCGGGGACGGTCAGGCCGAGTAAGCCGAGCTCGCCGAGCCTGCCGACGATCGCGCGGTCGACGGACTCGGCGCGGTCCCAGGCGGCGGCGTGCGGCACGATCTCGCGGTCGGTGAAGGAGGCCGCGAGTGCGCGGACGGCGGCCTGTTCCTCGGAGAGTTCCAGGTCCATCGGGGCGCCCCCAGTTAAACTAGCGCTGCAAGTTTTACGAGGGGACTGTAGCCCCGGCCGGCCGCGCTGGGAAGGGGCACCTGCCAGAATCGGTCCCCACCCCCACCCGACCGGAGGAGCCGCGCCCGATGCCCCGCCCGCGCACCCCCCTGCTCAACCGCGAGCGCATCGTCGCCGCCGCGCTGCGACTGGTCGACGACGAGGGGCTGGCCGCGCTCTCCACCCGCCGCCTGGCCGCCGAGCTGTCGGTCAGCGGGCCGTCCCTCTACAACCACTTCGCCACCAAGGACGAGCTGCTGGACGCGGTGGTGGACGGCGTGATGGGCGAGGTCGACCTGTCGATGTTCGACCCCGGGACGCCGTCGCCGTCGCCGTCGCCGTCACCGACGCCCTGGCCGCAGGCGCTGCGCGACTGGGCCCGCTCCTACCGCGCCGCGCTCGCCGCCCATCCGAACATCGTCCCGGTGCTCGCCCAGGGCCCCGGACGGCGGCCGAACGCGCTGCGGCTGGCCGACGCCGTCTTCGGCCACCTGGTCGAGGCCGGCTGGCCGCGCGGGCAGGCGACCAGGATCGGCGCGCTGATGCGCTACTTCGTCACCGGCTCGGCGCTGGCCTCCTTCGCGGCCGGCTTCCCGGAGGACGCCGGGGTGTACGACGCGGCCGACTACCCGCACCTCGGCGAGGCGCACCTGCTGGCCGAGCACCGGGCGGCGGTCGACGAGGGCGCCTTCGAGACCGGTCTCGACGCCCTGCTCGACGGGCTGGTGCTGCGCTTCGAGAGGCTGGAGCAGCGCGGTCACCAGGGCTCGCGGGCCACGAACGCCGGGCGCAGCGCGGGGTCCACCGGGTCGTAGTACCGGTGGTAGACGGGGGTCAGCCCGCCCGAGACCGGCGGCACGATCCAGCTCCAGTCGGCGGGCGTCGGCCGGCCGGCCCGCTGCTCCTGCGCGATGTGCCGCAGGAACCGCTCGGACTCGGTGTGGTGGTCGGCCATGGTCACCCCGGCCTCCTGGAAGGAGTGCAGCACCGCGACGTTCAGCTCCACCAGCGCCCGGTCCCGCCAGAGCGTGCGCTCGCTGGAGGTGTCCAGTCCGAGCCGACCGGCGACGGTGGCCAGCATGTCGTAGCGGTCGGCGTCGGCCAGGTTGCGGGCGCCGATCTCGGTGCCCATGTACCAGCCGTTGAACGGCGCGGTGGGGTAGCGCACGCCGCCGATCTCCAACGTCATGTCGCTGATCGCCGGGACGGCGTACCAGCGCAGGCCCAGCTCGGCGAACCACGGGTGGCCGGGGTGGGAGAGCGGGACCTCCAGCGTGGTGTCCTCGGGCAGCTCGTACCAGTACGGCCGCTCGCCGGGCCGTTCCTGGATCAGCAGCGGCAGTACCTCGAAGCGTTCCTCGCCGCCCTTCCAGCCGAGGTCGCGGGCCCGGGCGGCGAGCTGTCCGCCGGCCGGGTCGCCGATCCACCGGCCGTCGGGGCCGGGGCGGCCGGCGTAGCGGACGAGTTGCTGGTTGAGGATCCGGGCGGCCGGACGGCCGGGCCGGTCGGGGGCGAACACCGAGATCACCGGGCGGATCCGGCCGCCGTTGGTGGCGGTGCGCAGGTGCTCGAAGCACTCGGTGGCGATGTCGTCGGCGGAGGAGAGGTGGCGCAGGTCGCGCACCACCAGGCTGCGCCAGTACAGCCGGCCGATGCAGCGGGCGGCGTTGCGCCAGGCGAGCCTGGCGCCGTGGGCGAGTTCGTCGGGGGTGTGCTGGTAGCCGCCGGTGCGGTCGATCTCGTCGAGGACGGCGCGGATCCGGGCGTCGGGGTCGCCGGCGGCGGGCTGCTCGGCGTGGAAGCGCCGGATGAAGTCGGCGGCCTGCCGGGGGTCGGTGAAGTGCTGCCGTGGATCGGCGGGCGGGCCGGCGGCGGGTTCGGGCGGGTCCTCCGGGACGAGGTGGCCGTGGACGTGGGCGTGCGAGTAGGGGCAGGCGGTGGCGGGCCGGCGCGTGCCGCGCTCACCGCTCCGGTTGCCGCTGCGGGTGCGAAGCCGGTCGAAGATCAAGGACATCCCTCCTGCCGGAAAGGGATACCGGAGGTGTGCGCGCCACCGCAGGGAGTGAACGATTCGGCCCCGCCCCCGGCGCTTTGGCGCTAGGGTGCGGGGCCGGCGAAGGCTCAGCCGGCGGGCCTCAGCCCATGTCCTCCAGGCGGACGCCCTTGGTCTCCTTGAGGAAGCGCGCCACGAAGACGATGGACAGCGCCGCGAACACCGCGTACGCGAGGTAGGTGGCGGAGAGGTTCCAGCGCGAGAGGGCCGGGAAGGAGACGGTGATCGCCCAGTTGGCGATCCACTGCGCGGAGGCGGCCAGCGAGAGCGCGGCGGCGCGGATCCGGTTGGGGAACATCTCGCCGAGCATCACCCAGACCACCACGCCCCAGGAGAGCGCGAAGAACAGCACGAAGGCGTTGGCGGCGATCAGCGCCACGGTGCCCTGGAGGTCGGGCAGGACGACGTCGTCGCCGCTGCCGGTGGCGGAGGAGAACGCCCAGGCGCAGGCGCCCAGCGCGACGGCCATGCCGGACGAGCCGATCAGCGCGAGCGGCTTGCGGCCGATCCGGTCGACCAGCAGGATCGCGATCACGGTGCCGAGGATGTTGATGACCGAGCCGATGAAGCTGATCAGCAGCGAGTTGGACTGGTCGATGCCCACCGACTGCCAGAGGATCGACGAGTAGTAGAAGATCACATTGATGCCGACCAGCTGCTGGAAGACCGACAGCCCGATGCCGGCCCAGACGATCGGCAGCAGGGCGAAGCGCCCGCCGAGCAGGTCGCGCAAGCGCGGACGGTGGTCGGAGTCGATCAGGCCCCGGATCTCGGCGATCCGGGCGTCGGTGTCGACGTTCGGGCCCTCGACGGCGGCCAGGACGGTGCGGGCCTCGTCCAGGCGGCCGGCGGAGACGAGGAAGCGCGGCGACTCGGGGATGGCCGAGGCGAGCACGAAGTAGACCGCGGCCGGCACCACGCAGATGCCGAGCATCCACTGCCAGGCCTCCAGGCCGAGCAGCTGGCCGCGGGTCTCGCCCCCGGCGGCGTTCGCCAGCAGCCAGTTGACCAGCTGCGAGATCGCGATGCCGAGCACGATGGCGGCCTGCTGGAAGGAGGCCAGCCGGCCGCGGTACTGGGCCGGGGCGACCTCGGCGATGTAGGTCGGTGCGATCACCGAGGCGATGCCGATGGCCGCTCCGCCGAGGACCCGCCACAGGGCGAGGTCCCAGGCGGAGAACGGCAGCATCGAGCCGATCGCGCTCACCGCGAAGAGCAGTGCGCCGGCCTTCATCACGGTGATCCGGCCGTAGCGGTCGGCGAACCGGCCGGCCAGCGCGGCGCCGACCGCCGAGCCCAGCAGCGCGGAGGAGACGATCAGGCCGGTCACGCCGTCGCCGACGCCGAACTTCTCCTGGATGCCGGAGACCGCGCCGTTGATCACGGAGCTGTCGTAGCCGAACAGGAACCCTCCGAGGGCCGCGGCGGCGCTGATGAAGACGACGAAGCCGAGCCGGCCGGACGGTGCCGGCCCGGTCCCCGCCCCCGAGGGCCCCGCGGACTGCTGGGTGACGCTCACGATCTTGACTCCTGGTACTCAACGCTGAGTGCGGTAGCCGTGATCGTAACCCCTCAATGTTCAAGTGTTGTACGCCGGATAGCGCCTCTTCCCCGTGCCTAATTAGTAAAGTGAACGATCAAATGCACCCTGGCTTGATCAGCCGGCCGGCTGGGACAGCGAGAGGCCGAACCGCCCCTCCTCGTCCGTCCACCAGGCCGCGAGCCCGAGGCCCGCCGCCGCCAGCTCCTCGGCGACCCGCTCGCGGCGGAACTTCGCCGACACCTCGGTGCGCAGCTCCTCGCCCTCGGCGAAGTGCACCGGCAGGTCCAGCGCCGGGATCTTCACGGTCTGCGTGACCAGCGAGCGCAGCCGCATCTCGATCCACTCCCGCTCGGCGTCCCAGAGCGCGACGTGCGCGAACGCCTCCGGGTCGAAGTCGGCGCCCAGCTCGCGGTTCAGCACGTTGAGCACGTTGCGGTTGAACTCCGCGGTCACCCCGGCCGCGTCGTCGTAGGCGGCGACCAGTACCGCCGGGTCCTTCACCAGGTCGGTGCCGAGCAGCAGGAAGTCGCCCGGATCGAGCGCCTCGCGCAGCCCGCGCAGGAAGCCGGCCCGCTCGGCCGGCAGCAGGTTGCCGAGGGTGCCGCCGAGGAAGGCGACCAGGCGCGGGCCGCCGGCCGGCGGCAGGTCGAGCCCGGCCGTGAAGTCGGCCAGCACGCCGTGCACCGCGAGGCCCGGGTACTCGGCGGCGAGCGCCTCGCCGGCCGACGTCAGCGCGCTCTCGCTGACGTCCACCGGCACGTACGCCTCCAGCGTGCCGAGGTCGCGCAGCGCGTCCAGCAGCAGCCGGGTCTTCTCGGAGGAGCCGGAGCCCAGCTCCACCAGGGTGCGGGCCCGGGTGGCGGCGGCGATCGCGCCGGCCCGGGCGGTGAGGATCGCCCGCTCGGCCCGGGTCGGGTAGTACTCCGGCAGCCGGGTGATCTCCTCGAACAGCTCGCTGCCCCGCGCGTCGTAGAACCACTTGGGCGGCAGCGTCTTGGGGTCGGCGGTCAGCCCGGTCTCGACGTCGTGCCGCAGGGCGGTGCTGAAGTGGTCGGCGGGCAGCAGTCGGGTGAGATCGAAGGTGCTCATGACAGGTTGGTCCTCTGTTCAGGAAGTGAAGAGATGTGAACCTGCGGTGGGCCGAAGGCCGCGCCGCGGGACGCCGCGTTCAGAGCGGCTTGACGGTCACCCCGTCCGGTCCGGCCAGCAGCAGCGACCGGTCCGGTACGACCGTCCAGCCGGGGTGGTCGTCGGAGGGCTCGGAGGCGACCAGGACGCCGAGGCCGGGCACCGTGCGGTGGTGCAGGGTGTCGCCCCAGGCGGTGGCGGCGATCTCCCGGCCGTCGGTGAGCAGCAGGTTGATCCGCCCGGTGGTGTGCGCGGCCGTCTCCGCGACGGTGCCGGCCAGCGCCTCGCCCATCCCGGCACCCGCGCGCAGCCGGTGCAGGGTGAGCGCCCACAGCAGCGCCGAGTCGGTGCGCGCGACCAGGCCGAGCAGCTCCCGCGGCGGCAGCAGTGCGGCCAGCGCACCGGTGCGCTCCGGCCAGCCGGCCAGCGCCCCGTTGTGGCTGAACAGCCAGCGCCCGGCGGCGAACGGCGCGGCGGCCTCCTCGCCCGCCGCGCAGCCCTCGGTGGCCGAGCGGACCGCCGCCAGCAGCGCCCGGGTGCGCAGGACCCGGGCGAGGTCGGCGAACGAGGCGTCGGCCCAGACCGGCCCGGCCCGCCGGTAGCGGGCCGGCACCTCGTCGCCGTCCGCGTACCAGCCGAGGCCGAAGCCGTCCGCGTTGACCGTGCCGTACTGCTGCAGGCGCGGCGCCCAGGACTGCCGGTAGAGCCCGAACGGGGGCTCCACCAGCAGCGTCCGGGGCGCCACCGGCTCGCCCAGGTAGGCGAGGTGGCGGCACATCAGCCGGCCCCCGCCCCGGACCCGGACCCGCCGTCGACGTCGGCGGCGGTGCGGAACCCGGCGAAGATCTGCCGGCGCACCGGGTAGTCCCAGTTGCGGAAGGTACCCCGGCAGGCGACCGGCGCCACCGCGAAGCAGCCGCCGCGCAGCACCTTGTACTCGGGGCCGAAGAACACCTCCGAGTACTCCCGGTACGGCCAGGCCCGGAAGCCCGGGTAGGGCTGGAGGTCGCTGGCCGTCCACTCCCACACGTCGCCCATCAACTGCCGTACCCCGTACGGGGACTGGCCCTCGGGGTAGCTGCCGGCCGGGGCCGGGCGCAGATGCCGCTGGCCCAGGTTGGCGTGCTGGGGGCCGGGCGCGCCGTCGCCCCACGGGTAGCGCCTGGAGCGGCCGGTGGCCGGGTCGTGCCGGGCGGCCTTCTCCCACTCGGCCTCGGTCGGCAGCCGGCGCCCGGCCCAGCGGGCGTAGGCGTCCGCCTCGTACCAGCTGACGTGCAGGACCGGCTCGTCCAGCGGCACGGGCTCCAGCACGCCGAACCGCCGGCGCAGCCACTGGCCGTCCTCGCGGTGCCAGAAGAGCGGCGCGCTCAGTCCGGCGCCGCGCCGGTGCGCCCAGCCCTCGGGCGTCCACCAGTGCGGCTCGTCGTAGCCGCCGTCGGCGATGAAGCGCAGGTAGGCGCCGTTGGTGACCGGGGTGGTGTCCAGCCGGAAGGCGGGCAGGTCGACCCGGTGGGCGGGGCGCTCGTTGTCCAGCGCCCACGGCTCGGTGTCGGTGCCCATGGTGAACGGGCCGGCCGGTATCAGCACCTCGGCGGGCAGCGCGGCGGCGTCCGCCGGGGCGGGCGGCGGCGGGGGAGCGGCCAGCGCCGGCTCGCCCTTGCGCAGCTGGTGGGTGATCAGCATCGTCTCGTCGTGCTGCTGCTCGTGCTGGGCGATCATGCCGAAGGCGAACCCGGCGGCCAGCAGCGGCGGGCCCTCCAGCGGGCTGGCGGCGAGCAGGTCGAGCACCCGGCCGCGGACCTCGCCCGCGTACGCCCGGGCCGCGGCGGGCGGCAGCAGCGGCAGGCTCGGCCGCTCGGCGCGCGGGTGCTCGAAGGCGTCGTAGAGCGGGTCGATCTCCGGGTGCATCGGATCGCGGCCGCCGATGTTGCGCAGCAGCCAGAGCTCCTCCTGGTTGCCGATGTGCGCGAGGTCCCAGACCAGCGGGGACATCAGCGGGGAGTGCTGGGTGGTGAGGTCGTGGTCCTCGACGCAGTCGGTGAGCGCGGCGGTGCGGGCGCGGGCGGCCAGCAGCTCGACGGCGATCGTCTCGCGCAGCGCCTCCGGCGTCAGAACCTCCGGGGTGGCGTCCGGCGGGGGAGTGGCCCCGGCCTGGCGGGCGTCGTCGATCATGGTGCGGCCTCCTCCGGGGGAGTGCGTCGGGCGCCGGCGCGCAGGGCGTCCAGCTGGTCGTCGGCCGGGCAGCGGCCGCGCGCGGGGTAGCGCTCGGCGAAGGCGGCGACGGAGGCGCGCAGCCGCTCGGCGCCGGGGAGGCGGCCCAGCGCGGCGTCGGCGGCGGCGAAGCAGGCGAGGGCGGCGCGGCGCAGTGCGGGGTCGGCCGTGGCCAGGGCGGCGGCCCGGCGCCAGACGTCGCTGCGCGGCGGGCGGGCGCTCTCCCCGGGCGGTTGCAGCGGCTCCAGGGCGGCGAGCGCGGCGTCCGCGGCGAGCGGGTCGTCCAGCAGCGCGGTGACCAGGGCGGTCGGCACGATCCAGCCGTCGCCCGGCTGGGCGTCGATCATCCGCAGTTCGAGGTGGCCGTGCGGGCGCACCGGCGGGAACAGCGTGCTGCGGTGGTAGTCGAGGTCGGCCAGGGTGGGCGGACGCTCGCCGCCGCCGCGCAGCCAGTCGCCGAAGGTCAGTCCGGCCGGGGCGGTCCACGGCAGGCCGTCGTGGCGGCGCACGCAGAGCAGCTCTGCGTCCAGCACGTAGTCGGCCCAGGACTCGCGGGGGTCGCCGTGGTCGGGCGCGGGTGCGAGCGTGCGGGTGGGGTCCATCCGGGACCAGACGGTCTGCCGGGTGGACCGGTGCCCGGTGGGGCGGCCGTCCAGCAGCGGGGAGTTGGCGAAGGCGGCGACCAGCACCGGGCCCAGCCGGTGGGCGAGCAGCCAGCGGCGGTCCAGGGCCTGCGGGCCGTCCTCGGCGCCGGCGTCCAGGCAGACCTGGAGCGAGGCGGTGCCGGTCATCATGATCTTTCCCCAGGGGCCCGCGGCGTCGAAGTGGCGCTCCATCGCGAGGTAGCGGGGGTGGTCCAGGACCATCGCGCGGGGGCGGGCCAGCGGGTCGGTTCCGGTGCCGGTGAGGCGCAGGCCCTGGGCGGCGAAGGCGGCCCGCAGGGCTCCGAGGTCGCGCCGGGTGTCGGCGACGCAGCCGGTGAGACTGTCGGCGGGCGGGGAGCTGAGCTCGACCTGACCGCCGGGTTCGAGGGTGAGGCGGGATCCGGAGGGGAGCGAGGTCCCGTCGGGGCCGCCGAGCGGTAGTGCGTCCAGTGCGGCGTGCAGCCGTTCCGGGGGGACCGGACGGTCGGGACATCGGTCGTCGTGGACGAACCACTCGACCTCGACGCCGACCAGCCGGGGCGGTCCGATCTTGAAGCAGACGCCCGCCATGTGGCTGCGCGCGGCCGATTCGGTGAGCGGGCTCACCGCGCCGGCGTGCGGTTCCCCGCTCTGCCGGTCGGTCGGGTTGGGCGGTCGAAGCGGTATCACCGGACTCACCATCCTCGGGGCACTGGAATGCGGCCCGGACTACCTTGCCCAGTCTGCCCCGGACCATGCGGCGGCGCCGCACAAACATCTGGTGAAGGCCAGTCGTCGCAGGCCGGGGCGGTGCGGACGGGTGAACCCGGAGAACGGACGACGGGTTCCGGCCGCCGGGCGCACCGATCCGGCCGCCGTGCGTGCGGCCCGGGCCGCCTGGTCGCGTCCGTCTGACGCGTCCGCCGGGTCGCGCCCGCCGGGCCGGGGAGGGGCCGGGGCCGGGCCGGGGAGGGGCAGTCAGTCCCGCCGGCCCAGGTACGCCGCCAGGCCGCGCCGCCCGCGCCGCATCATCACCGCGTGGTTGGCCCGGAAGAGCGGCCGGGCGGGCAGCGCCAGGCGCCGCAGCAGCGGCTTGGCCGGGCGGGTGTCCTCCTCGAACAGCGCCAGCGCACCGCCTTCGCCGTCCCCCGTCACCGTCCAGCGGGACCAGCCGGTGAGGTCCCCGTGCATGGCCGCCTCCAGCACCCCGGCCGCGGGGTCGCGCCGGACGGCGGTGAGCCCGATGACCAGCCGGTAGGGCAGCAGCGCGCGCACCAGCACCTCGCCGCGGTCCGGCCCCTCCTCCCGGACGCCGCGGATCTCCGGCCACCAGCGCGGGTAGCCGGCCACGTCGGCGAGCGCCTCGAACACCTCCCGCGGCGGCGCGGCCAGCCGCCACACCCCGTGGAACCGGTAGTGGTTGGGGTCCACGGGACGCACTGTAGCGGCGGGGGCCGGGACGCCCTGCGCGCCACCGACAGGAGGGCGGCACTCCGCTTGCATGCGTTCGACGTGCAGAGGAGGATCTTTTGTGCTTGTAGTCTCATCAGTCACAGTCGCCACACCAGGCGGCTGGTCCACCAGAACCGGAGCGAAGGAGTCCCGAGGATGCGGCGACCGAACTGGGTACCGGAGGGCACGGACCTGGACAAACCGAACGCCGCACGGGTCTACGACTACTACCTCGGGGGCTCGCACAACTTCGAGGTCGACCGGGAGATGGCCCGCAAGGCCATCGCGCTGTGGCCGGAACTGCCGCAGATCATGCGCTCCAACCGGGCCTTCCTGCGCCGCGCCGTCCAGTTCGCCGCCGAGCGCGGCATCGGCCGCTTCCTGGACATCGGCTCCGGCATCCCCACCTTCGGCGCCGTGCACGAGATCGCCCGCGCCATCCGCCCCGAGGCGCAGGTCGTCTACGTGGACCGCGACCCGGTCGCCGTCGCCCACAGCCGGCTGCTGCTGGAGGACGACCCGGGCAGCTCCGTCGTCCAGGCCGACGTCCGCGACGTCGAGGACCTGATGTCCCGCCCCGAGGTGACGGAGCTGCTCGCGGCCGGCGAGCCGGTGGCCGTCCTGCTGGTCGCCGTCATGCACTTCGTCCAGGACGCCGAGGACCCGTGGAAGCTGATCTCGGTGATCCGCGACGCCCTCCCGCCGGGCAGCGCCCTCGTCCTCTCGCACGCCTCCCTGGAGGGCCGCCCCGACCAGGCCGAGGACCACCAGCGGCTGTACCGGATGACGCCCACCCCGCTCACCATGCGCACCCACGAGCAGATCACCGCGATGTTCGAGGGCTTCGAGCTGGTCGAGCCCGGCGTCGTCTACCTGCCGCAGTGGCGCCCGGACCAGCCCGAGGCCGTCGGCGAGCACCCCGAGCGGATGACCGGCGTGGCGGGCGTGGGGTTCCGTCCGTGACGGAGGCGCCGGAACCGAGCAGCGGCGCCGAACGGTTCCACGAGGACTGGGCGCGGCTGCTCTCCGGTGACCACGGCACGGCGGTCCACCCCGGCCTGCTCGGCCGGCTGGTCTCCCGGACCGCCGGACTGCTCCACCGCGCCCAGCTCGACCACCCGTTCGAGCCGCACCTGGCCGCCGCGGCCGGGGCCGAACTGGTCGACGCCCACTTCACGGACCCCGTCGTGCTGGCCCGCGCGGTCGAACTGCTCCAGCGCCAGCCCGCCGACGACGGCCGCGGACCCGCCCTGAGCGGCGCCTTCGCGGCCGGCTGGGCGGCGGCGCTGCGCGAGCGCACCCTGCGCGAGCAGGAGGCCATCCGCACCGCCGCCGACATCGCCCGCAAGGAGGCCGAGAAGGCGCTGCGCGCCTCCGAGGCCCGCTTCCGCGCCCTGTTCGAGAGCGCCGCCATCGGCATCGGCATCGGCGACACCGACGGCAACATCCTGGCCGTCAACAGGGCCCTCCAGGAGCTCTTCGGCGCCGGCCCCGACGACATGATCGGCCGCCGGGTCGGCGACCTGGTGCACCCCGAGGACGCCGACGGCGTCTGGGACGCCTACGAGGAGCTGATCAGCGGCAAGCGCGAGTACTTCCAGTTCGACAAGCCGTACTACCGCCAGGACGGCGAGGTGGTCTGGACCCACCTGACGGTCTCGCTGATCCGTGACGACGACGGGCGCCCGGTCTACCAGGTCGCCATGCTGGAGGACGTCACCGACCGCTACCGGCTCCAGGAGCGGCTGCGCCACCAGGCCACCCACGACCCGCTCACCGGCCTGCCCAACCGGGCCGCGTTCTTCGAACGGCTGGAGAAGCTCTTCGAGGACCCGGACCCGGGCGCCCGGTTCGGCCTCTGCTACGTCGACCTCGACGGCTTCAAGGTGGTCAACGACAGCCTCGGCCACGACACCGGCGACCAGCTGCTGTGCGCCGTCGCCGCCCGGCTGAAGGCCGCGCTCACCCCGCTCGGCCACCTGGTCGCCCGGCTCGGCGGCGACGAGTTCGTCGTCCTGCTGGAGAACAGCCGCGGCGAGCAGGAGGCGGTCGCCGCCGCCAAGACCGTGCTGAAGGCGCTCGCCGGACCGGTGCTGATCGGCGACCACAAGCTGGCCGTCGGCGCCAGCGTCGGCGTCCTGGAGCGCCGGGTCTCCACCACCACCCCCGGCGCCGCCGTCCGCGCCGCCGACCTCACCCTCTACCGGGCCAAGGAGGCCGGCCGGGGCCGCTGGACGCTCTTCGACCCCAAGGAGAACGCCCGCGCCGTCTCCCGCTACGCCGTCTCGGTGCGGATGCCCGCGGCCCTGGACCGCGGCGAGTTCTTCATCGACTACCAGCCGCTCTACGCGCTCGCCGACGGCCGGCTCACCGCCGTCGAGGCGCTGGTGCGCTGGCGCCACCCGCAGCTCGGCGTGCTCGGCCCGGACGAGTTCGTCACCACCGCCGAGGAGACCGGGCTGATCATGCCGCTCGGCCGCTGGGTGCTGGAGCAGGCCTGCGGCCAGGCCGCCGACTGGATCAAGCGGTTCGGCGACGCCGCGCCCCAGCTCAACGTCAACCTGGCGGTCCGCCAGGCCCGCAGCGCCGCCCTGGTCGGCGACCTCGGCCGGATCCTCGACACCACCGGCCTCGACCCGGCCCGGCTCCAGCTGGAGATCACCGAGTCCACCGTGGTCGGCCCGGAGGACGAGGCGCTGCGCACCCTGCACGGGCTGGTCGGCCTCGGCGTCTCGCTCGCCGTGGACGACTTCGGCACCGGCTGGTCCAACCTCGCCTACCTGCGCGACCTGCCGGTCTCCGGGCTGAAGATCGCCGGCTCCTTCGTCGGCGACCTGCACGACCCGGCCAAGGACGAGGAGACCGGCTGGCGGATCGTCAGCGGCCTGGTGTCGATGGCGCACGCCCTCGGACTGACCGTCACCGCCGAGGGCGTGGAGACCGGCCGGGACGCCGAGCGGCTGCGCGTCATCGGCTGCGACTGGGCGCAGGGCTGGCACGTCGGCCGCCCGGTGCGCC
>NZ_JBHVER010000022.1:0-10161 GCF_042802195.1 Kitasatospora sp. NPDC057500
GCCCCTCCAGGGGTGCCGGGCGGCCTCCGCGCGCACGGGGCGGGATCAGAAGCGGGCGACCTCCCGGTAGATCCCCCACTCCTCGCGCAGCGCGTTGCAGATCTCGCCCAGGGTCGCCTCGGCGCGCACCGCGTCCAGCATCGGCGGGATCATCGACGCGCCGGAGCGCGCGGCGGCCAGCATCGCGTCCAGCCCGGCCCGCACCGCGGCCTCGTCCCGGGCCGCCTTGCGCGCGCCCAGCCCCCGGACCTGCTCGCGCTCCACCTCGTGGCTGACCCGCAGGATCTCCAGCTCGGGGGTGACGCTGCGCGGGTGGCAGTTGACGCCGACGACCCGCTTCTCGCCCTTCTCCACGCCCTGCTGGTACTGGAAGGCGGCCTCGGCGATCTCGCCGGTGAACCAGCCGTCCTCGATCCCGCGCAGGATGCCGGAGGTGACCGGGCCGATCGCGTGGTCCTCGCGGCCCTTGTCCAGGATCCGCCGGAAGATCTCCTCGGCCTGCTGCTCGATCCGGTCGGTCAGCGCCTCGACGTACCAGGAACCGCCCAGCGGGTCGGCCACGTTGGTGACGCCGGTCTCCTCCATCAGCACCTGCTGGGTGCGCAGGGCGATCTCGGCGGCCTGCTCGGAGGGCAGCGCCAGGGTCTCGTCCAGGGCGTTGGTGTGCAGCGAGTTGGTGCCGCCGAGCACGGCCGAGAGCGCCTCCACGGCGGTGCGGACCACGTTGTTGTACGGCTGCTGGGCGGTGAGCGAGACGCCGGCGGTCTGGGTGTGGAACCGCAGCCACTGGGCCTTCTCGGTCTTCGCGCCGAACCGCTCGCGCATCCAGCGGGCCCAGATCCGGCGGGCGGCGCGGAACTTGGCGATCTCCTCGAAGAAGTCGAGGTGCGCGTCGAAGAAGAAGGACAGCCCGGGCGCGAAGACGTCCACGTCCAGGCCCCGGGACAGGCCCAGCTCGACGTAGGCGAAGCCGTCGGCCAGGGTGTACGCCAGCTCCTGCGCGGCCGTCGCCCCGGCCTCGCGGATGTGGTAGCCCGAGACCGAGAGCGGCTTGTACGCCGGGATCCCGTTGGCGCAGTACTCCATCAGGTCGCCGATCAGCCGCAGGTGCGGCTCGGGGGCGAAGAGCCACTCCTTCTGGGCGATGTACTCCTTGAAGATGTCGGTCTGCAGGGTGCCGTTGAGCACCGCCGGGTCGACGCCCTGCCGCTCGGCGGCGACCAGGTACATGCAGAAGATCGGCACCGCCGGGCCGCTGATCGTCATCGAGGTGGTGACCTCGCCGAGCGGGATGCCGCGGAACAGCACCTCCATGTCGGCGGCCGAGTCGATCGCCACGCCGCAGTGGCCCACCTCGCCGAGCGAGCGCGGGTCGTCGGAGTCGTAGCCCATCAGGGTGGGCATGTCGAAGGCGACCGAGAGGCCGCCGCCGCCCGCCTCCAGGATCATCCGGTACCGCTCGTTGGTCTGCTCGGCGTTGCCGAAGCCGGCGAACTGGCGGATGGTCCAGGTCCGGCCGCGGTAGCCGGTCGGGTGCAGGCCCCGGGTGTACGGGTACTCGCCGGGCCAGCCGATCCGCTCGAAACCCTCGTAGGCCTGTCCGGGGGCCGGGCCGTACACCGGCTCGACCTCGTCCCCGGAGAGGGTGGTGAAGTCCGCGTCCCGCTTGCGGGCGCTGTCGTACCGCTGCTGCCAGCGCTGCCGTCCGCGCTCGATCTCCTCGGCGTCCATGACCCCGAACTCCGCTCCGTACGGCCGCCACGCCAGCGGGCGGCACAGTTTCCAGGACGTCCTACTAATTTACTCGGACGTCCTAGTACTTGTCGACGGACACCCGGCCACTGATGCCGGGGGCATGCGCAAGGGCGCCCTCCCCCCGCACGGGGAAGGGCGCCCTCGGGGTCTTCGCTCAGACGCCGGCCGGCTGGCGGGCGGCGTCACCGGCGGACAGCTTGGCGGCGGCCTCGGCGACCACCTTGCGCTCGGCGACGAAGGAGGCGAACGGGATGCAGCCGGCGGCCAGGAAGAAGACCATCCGACCCAGCGGCCACTTGAGCTTCTGGCCGAGCAGGAAGGTCACCACGAAGTACCCGATGTAGAGGTAGCCGTGCAGCATCGCGACGTAGGTGGTCACGTCCTCGGCCGCGTCGAAGCCGTACTTCGCGACCATGAAGCCGCAGAACACCAGCAGTGCCACACCGGTCGCAATGGCCAGGGCCCGGTACCAGCCCAGCAGGGGGGTCGCCTTCATCGTCTTCATCGCCTCGCTCGGCAGCATCGGGGGGGTACGTCCTGATCCGCGCACCGCTCACACGAGGGTAGCCGCCCTCACGCCCCGGCCCGCGCAGGCCCCTCGCCGGGGAGCTCGGTGAAGTCGCCCGCCGCCACCCGCAGCGGGCGGAGCAGGTCGAAGACCTCGCGGCACTGGTCGGCGTCGTACTCCTCCAGGCCGAACTCCATCGCCATGAGCTCCCGGGTGGCGCCCTCGACGACCTCGCGGCCCCGGTCGGTGATCGCGGCGAGCACGCCCCGGCCGTCCAGCGGGTTGGGTCGGCGGGCGACCAGGCCGGCCCGCTCCAGGCGGTCGACGGTGTTGGTGACGCTGGTCGGGTGGACCATCAGGCGCTCGCCGATCTTGGAGAGCGACAGCTCGCCGGTCCGGCTGAAGGTGAGCAGCACCAGTGCCTCGTAGCGGGCGAAGGTCAGCCCGTACGGCTTGAGGACCGCGTCCACGCGGGAGAGCAGGATCTGGTGGGCCCGCATGACCGAGGTGATCGCCGCCATCGAGGGGACGGCCCCCCAGCGGCGGGTCCACAGCTCGTCGGCGCGGGCGATCGGGTCGAAGTCGAGAGCGAGGGGCTTGGCCACCTCCTTACCGTACCGGCGGGCAGGGCGGGGGCTACCAGGCGTCCTGATGGTGGACAAGCGCGACACGTGGCGGGAACACGCCAGTCGGCTCGTCAGGTACATACCAGCACGTTGCGGGGGTGTGAACGGGCACCAGCCATCGCCCCGGCCGGGGCGGTTGGGCCCACGAACGGCCCGAGGCCCGCCATCAGGCGTCGGTTCGGACGGCAACCCGCTGAAAGGCGGGTGGATTCGCCCCTTTTGTCACTCCGTTCACCTTCCGCCGCATTGGCGGGACCTGGCCAATCCATGAACGAGACCTGTCATTTCACTTGTTGGATTGTCATGCTTTCCGCCAGCCCCGTCCGGTGGCCACCGCCCCACTCACCGGTGACCGCCGTGGACCGCACGGAGCAGCACGTCAGCGCCCGTTCCGCCCCTCAGGTGCCAACCCCGGCACCCCGGAGCGCGGCGCGACCGCGCACACGCGGTTTTCCGGAAGGACCTGTACGTGAAGCGAAAGCTCGCAGCCGGCGCCGTACTCTCCGCCACCGCCCTCCTCACCGGCGTCATCCAGGTGGGCACCGCCGCCCAGGCCACCCCGACCCCGTCGGTCCAGGCACAGGCCGCGCAGCACCGCGCCGGCCTGATCGCGCTGGCGAACGGTCAGGCCGGCCCGCTGGCCAAGGCCCTCGGGCTGGGCGGCCACGAGGCGCTGATCGCCAAGGACGCCGTGGTGGACGCCGACGGCACGCGCCACCTCCGCTTCGAGCGCAGCTACGCCGGCCTGCCGGTGCTCGGTGGCGACCTGGTCGTCCACCAGGCCGTCGACGGCGCGGTGAAGGCGGTCGACAAGGCCTCCGGCGCGCAGATCACGGTGCCGAGCCTGACCCCGGCGGTCCCGGCCGACGAGGCCGCCGCCCAGGCCTCCGGCGCGGTGCAGTCCACCGTCGGCGTCGCCGCCGACAAGGACGAGTCCCCGGTCACCGAGGTGCACCGGGCGGGCGCCGCCCAGCTGGTCGTCTGGGCCGCCGACGGCAACCCGCGGCTGGCCTACCGGACCACCGTGGAGGGCGTCCGCGCCGACGGCACCCCCAGCAGCAGGCTGCTGGTCACCGACGCCGCCACCGGCCGGGTGCTGTCCAGCCACGAGCAGGTGCAGACCGCCTCCGGCACCGGCACCGGCGTCTTCGTCGGCACCGTCCCGCTGACCACCACCTCCGTCAGCGGCGGCTACTCGCTGAAGGACGCCTCGCGCGGCGGCCAGTCCACCAGCGACCTGAAGAACCGCACCTCCGGCTCCGGCACCCTCCTCACCGACACCGACAACGCGTGGGGCGACGGCACCGCCGCCAACCGCCAGTCGGCCGCGGTGGACGCCCAGTTCGGCGCGGCGGCCACCTGGGACTACTACAAGAACACCTTCGGCCGCAACGGCATCAAGAACAACGGCGTCGGCGCCACCAGCCGGGTCCACTACGGCAAGAACTACGTCAACGCGTTCTGGAACGACTCCTGCTTCTGCATGACGTACGGCGACGGCGCCGGCAACGCCAACCCGCTGACCGCGCTGGACGTCGCGGGCCACGAGATGACCCACGGCGTCACCTCGGCCACCGCCGGCCTGAACTACTCGGGCGAGTCCGGCGGCCTCAACGAGGCCACCTCGGACATCTTCGGCACCCTGGTCGAGTGGTCCGCCAACCTCCCCGCCGACCCGCCGGACTACCTCATCGGCGAGGAGATCGACATCAACGGCGACGGCACCCCGCTGCGCTACATGGACAAGCCCTCCAAGGACGGCGGCTCGGCCGACTCCTGGTCCTCCTCGGTGGGCGGCCTGGACGTCCACTACTCCTCGGGCGTGGGCAACCACTTCTTCTACCTGCTGGCCGAGGGCAGCGGCGCCAAGACCATCAACGGCGTCGCCTACAACAGCCCGACCTCCAACGGCTCGACCGTCACCGGCATCGGCCGGGACAAGGCCGGCGCCATCTGGTACCGGGCGCTGACCGTCTACTTCACCTCGACCACCAACTACAAGGCCGCCCGCACCGGCACCCTGAGCGCCGCGGCCGACCTCTACGGCGCCGGCAGCGCCGAGTACAACGCGGTGGCTGCCGCGTGGAGCGGCGTCAACGTCGGCTGACGCCCTCTCGGGCGGTGTCCGGGGGCCCCACTTGGGAGGGGAGGCCCCCGGACGCCGCATGCCCGCCCGCCCACCCGCCCGCGTAGCAACGCGGACAGATGCCGACAAGCCCCACTACTGGCGGGAACACGCCAAGCAAGCGAACGCAGACAAACACGGCAACTGTCACATCCACCACCAGCCGTTGGAATCTTGGCGAGACCTGGCCAATCCCCGGCCGCGCCCTGTTCTTTCACGACCTGCATTGTCATGCTTCTGCCCAAAGCCCCGTCCGGACGCCCGTCGCCCCACCCACCGACGACGCGTCAGGCCGCACGGGACAGCACGTCCGCGCCCTACCGCCCCCTGGCGCCGACCCCGGCGCCCCGGTACGAGGCGTGACCGCGCACCCGCGGTTTCGTGGAAGGAACCCGCACGTGAAGCGAAAGCTGACAGCCGGCGCCGTACTCTCCGCCTCCGCCCTGCTGGCCGGCGCCATCCAGGTCGCCGCCGCCCCCGCCCAGGCCGCCCCCGTCCCGCAGCGCGAGTCGCTCATCGCGCTGGCGGGGCAGCAGGCCGCGCCGGTGGCGAAGGCGCTCGCCCTCGGCGGGCAGGAGCAGCTGGTCGTCAAGGACGTGGTGGTCGACGCCAACGGCACCCGCCACCTGCGCTACGACCGCACCTACGCCGGCCTGCCGGTCCTCGGCGGCGACCTCGTCGTCCACCAGAAGTCCAACGGCTCGATCGCCTCGGTCGACCGGGCCTTCGAGGGCCGCATCTCGCTGCCGGGCCTCACCCCGGCGCTCTCCGCCGGCACCGCCTCCACCCAGGCCGTCGACTCGGTCCGGGCCACCGTCGGTGTCGCCCCGGCCGACGCGGACGCCTCGCCGGTCACCCGGGTCGACGGCGCGAGCGCCCCCGAGCTGGTGGTCTGGGCGGGCGACGGCAGCCCGCGGCTGGCGTACCGGACGGTGGTCCACGGCGAGCGGGCCGACGGCACGCCGAGCAGCCAGCGGCTGGTCACCGACGCCGCCACCGGCCAGGTGCTCTCCACCCACGAGGAGGTGCAGACCGCGGTCGGCACCGGCAAGGGCGTGCACGTCGGGGCGGTCACCCTGACCACCACCCAGAGCGGCTCCACCTACCAGCTCAAGGACCCGTCCCGCGGCAACCAGTGGACCGGCAACGCCAAGAGCGGCAACGCGCTGTACACCGACGCGGACAACGCCTGGGGCAACGGGCTGGCGTCCGACACCCAGTCCGCCGCGGTGGACGCGCAGTACGGCACCGGCGCCACCTGGGACTACTTCAAGAACACCTTCAACCGCAGCGGCATCAAGAACAACGGTGTCGGCGCCAGCAACCGGGTGCACTACGGCAACGCCTACGTCAACGCCTTCTGGCAGGACTCCTGCTTCTGCATGACCTACGGCGACGGCTCCGGCAACGCCAACCCGCTGACCGGCGTCGACGTGGCCGGCCACGAGATGAGCCACGGCGTCACCTCGGCGACCGCCAACCTCACCTACTCGGGCGAGTCCGGCGGCCTCAACGAGGCCACCTCGGACATCTTCGGCACCCTGGTCGAGTGGTACGCCAACCTGCCGGTGGACGTGCCGGACTACCTGATCGGCGAGAAGATCAACATCTTCGGCAACGGCAAGCCGCTGCGCTACCTGGACAAGCCCTCCAAGGACGGCTCGTCCAAGGACTCCTGGTACTCCGGGATCGGCGGCATCGACGTCCACTACTCCTCGGGCGTGGCCAACCACTTCTTCTACCTGCTGGCCGAGGGCAGCGGCGCCAAGACCATCAACGGCGTCGCCTACAACAGCCCGACCTCCAACGGCTCGACCGTCACCGGCATCGGCCGGGACAAGGCCGGCGCCATCTGGTACCGGGCGCTGACCGTCTACTTCACCTCCAGCACCAACTACAAGGCCGCCCGCACCGGCACCCTGAACGCCGCCAAGGACCTCTACGGCGCCGGCAGCACCGAGTACAACGCGGTGGCCGCGGCCTGGAGCGCGGTGAACGTCAACTAGCCGCGGACGGACCACCCCCGAAAGACACGGCAGGCTGCCGGGGCCACTGGGAGAGGAGGCCCCGGCAGCCTGCCGGCGTGCCGTGGGGAGGTCGTGCGGAGGGCGTCAGGCCGTGACCGGTGCCACGGCCTTGCCGTGCTCCTCCTTCTTGAGCATCCGCTCGGCCACGAAGCCGCCGCCGGGCAGCACCGAGAGGATGAACAGCACGGCACCGCGCTTGACGTCCCACTTCTGCGCCTGCCAGGCCATGATCCAGAAGACCACGTACAGGATGAACAGGATCCCGTGGACCATGCCCATCACCGGCACGGCGTTGAAGTCGGTGGTGCGCTTGAGCGCCGAGCAGACCAGCAGGAGCAGGAAGGAGACCCCTTCGGGGCCGGAGACCAGGCGCAGGCGGTGGACGGCGCTGCTGTTCACGATGGGTACCTCGATACGCGGGGGGCTCGGAGATCGCTTGTGAACCGACTCACAAGCATCCGCCCCATTATCACCGAGCACATGTCCGAACCCGCCGTCGGGGGTGGTACCGGACTCCGCCCGCCCGGTTTGTCGCAGACGCGTACCAGAACGCCGCCACCTCTCCCCCGCCGCACCCGCCGACCGCTAGATTGCGGCCGTGGCACAGTTTCGACTCCAGGGGTCAAAGACGCTCGCCGTCGACATGACCGGCGATCTCGTGAAGGCCAAGAACGGCTCAATGGTCGCTTACACGGGCCAGATGAACTTCAAGAAGCTCAGCGGAGGCGGTGACGGCCTGCGCGGCATGGTGACGCGCCGGCTCACCGGCGAGCAGATGACGGTCATGGAGGTGAAGGGACAGGGCACCTGCTACTTCGCCGACCAGGCCACCGAGATCAATCTCGTGCGGCTGAACGGCGAGACGCTGTACGTCGAGTCCGACAACCTGCTCTGCACCGAGGGCACGCTGAAGACCGGCACCACCTTCACCGGCCTGAACGGCGTGTCCTCCGGCAACGGCCTGTTCACCACCAAGGTCGAGGGCCACGGCTGGGCCGCCGTCACCTCCCAGGGGCCGGCCATCATCCTGCGGGTCTCCCAGGGCATGCCGCTGCGGGTCGACCCCGGCGCGTACGTCGCCCACACCGGCAACCTCAACCGCTCCATCAAGTCCGGCGCCGGCTGGAGCACCTTCATCGGCGAGGGCGGCGGCGAGGCCGTCCAGGTGGAGTTCACCGGCGAGGGCCTGGTCTACGTGCAGCCCTCCGAGAAGCTGACCGTCGGGGGCGACGTCTGATGGCGTTCACGAAGATCAACAACAAGATGATCGAGGCCCGGGTCGTACCGGGCCAGCGGATGTTCAGCCAGCGCGGCGCGATGCTCGCGTACACCGGTGAGGTTCGGTTCACGCCGAACATGACCGGCGGGCAGGGCGGCGTGATGTCGATGATCGGCCGCCGGGTCGCCAACGAGGACACCCCGCTGATGACCGTCGAGGGCCAGGGCAGCGTGCTGTTCGGCCACGGCGGCCACCACGTGCACGTGATCGACCTGGCCGGCGACACCCTGTACGTCGAGGCGGACCGGCTGCTGGCCTTCGAGGGCTCGCTCCAGCAGTCCACCATGTTCATGGGCTCGCAGGGCGGCGTGATGGGCATGGTCCGCGGCCAGGTGACCGGCCAGGGGCTGTTCACCACCAAGCTGGACGGCCACGGCGCGGTCGCGGTGATGGCGCACGGCGGCGTCTTCGAACTGCCGATCACCCCGCACCAGCCGGTGCACGTCGACCCGCAGGCCTACGTCGCGCACCGCGGCCAGGTCCAGAACAAGCTGTCCACCGCGCTCGGGTGGCGCGACATGATCGGCCGCGGCTCCGGCGAGGCGTTCCAGCTGGAGCTGTCCGGGAACGGCACGGTGTACGTGCAGGCGAGCGAGGAGAAGCTCTGATGTCCTACCCGCCGCAGCCTCCGTACGGGCAGCCGCATGACCCGTACGGCCAGCCGACCCAGCCCGGGTACCCCGCCGCCCCGCCGCCCGGCTACCAGCAGCCGGGCCAGCCCTACCCCCCGCAGGGTCAGCCCTACCCCCCGCAGGGCCAGCCGTACCCGCCCCAGGGCCAGCAGCCGCACCCGCCGCAGGGCTACCCCCAGCAGGGCGGCTACCCGCCGCCCCCGCCCCAGGGCTACCCGGCCCAGCCGCCGCAGCAGTACGCCCAGGAGCAGTACGGCGGCGCGCAGGCCCCGCTGCCCAAGGCGCAGGACGGCTCCGGCCCGGTGGTGCACGACGCGCACAGCCTGCCGTCCAACGACAACGTCAACCCGTACGCCTTCTCGGTCGACCTGAACGGCTCGTACTTCCTGCAGAAGGGCAAGATGATCGCCTACTACGGCGACATCTCCTTCAAGGGCGTCGGCGCCGGCGCGGTCGACCGGATGCTCGGGCAGCACTTCAACTCGCCGATGCACGCAGCGGACTGGGTGGTCGCCGAGGGGCGCGGCAAGCTGCTGCTGGCGGACCGGGCCTTCGACCTCAACTCCTACGACCTGGAGGAGGGGAACCTGACGGTCCGCTCGGGGAACCTGCTGGCCTTCGAGCCCACCCTGCGGCTGAAGCAGTCGATCATCCCGGGCTTCCTGACCCTGATCGGCACCGGCAAGTTCGTCGCCGCCTCGAACGGGCCGGTGCACTTCGTCGAGCCGCCGATCCGGGTGGACCCGCAGGCGCTGGTCGGCTGGGCGGACTGCCCGGCGCCCTGCCACCACTACGACCACGACTACATGCACGGGGTGATCGGCGGACTGCGCCGGCTCACCGGGCTGGGCGGGGCGTCCGGCGAGGAGCACCAGTTCGAGTTCATCGGCGCCGGCCAGGTGCTGCTGCAGTCCACCGAGGTGCTGATGGCGGAGCGGTCGGTCGGCCAACTGCACGCCGAGGCCGGGGTGCCGATGGGCGGGGTGCCGGGCCAGTACCCCTCGGGACACGGCTCCCAGGCGCCGAACATGAACGTGCCCGGCCTCGGTAACCTGGGCAACCTCGGACGGCGCTTCGGGCTCTGACCACGCGGCCGCGGGGCGGGGGGGGGCCCCCCCCCCCCGGGGGCGGGTCACCGCGGCCGGCGCACCGTTAAACCGGGTAAGTAGTACAAAAATTAAATAAAATCTGGTTTATGGGTGCAAGGGT
>NZ_JBHVER010000022.1:10171-65300 GCF_042802195.1 Kitasatospora sp. NPDC057500
GCGGAGGACCCCGCCGCGCCGTGGCCGGATCACGGCGGCCGTCGAACGTGAACGCCGGTAAAGTCGTACAACATTGAACTAAATGCGGTATCCTGGGTCCATGGAGACGCACACGATCGACCCCGCCGACATCTCTGTCCCGCCGTCCGAGCGGTCCGAGGAGGAGACCCCCTGGCTGACCGCCCGGGAGCAGCGGTTGTGGCGCGCCCACCTGGAGGTCGCCAAGCTGCTGGACTACCAGCTCAGCCGTGAACTCCAGCCGCACAACCTGGCGATCAACGACTACGAGATCCTGGTCGTGCTCTCCGAGGCCCCCGAGCGGCGGATGCGGATGACCGACCTGGCCACCGCCACCCTCCAGTCGAAGAGCCGGCTCTCGCACCAGATCACCCGGATGGAGAACGCCGGCCTCGTGCTGCGCCAGGAGTGTCCCGGCGACCGCCGCGGCCTCTACGCCCACCTCACCGAGCAGGGCTGGGAGACCATGCAGCGGGTCGCCCCCTGCCATGTGCGCAGCGTCCGGGCGCACTTCATCGACCGCTTCTCCCCCGAGCAGCTCGACGCGATGTACGAGGCGCTGGCGCCCGTCGCCGAGCACCTGCGGGGCCTGCGCGGCCGCGGCTGAGCGGACGGGCCGGAGGCCGGCACCCCACCTGCGGGGTGCCGGCCTCCGGTCAGTGTGCGGTCAGCCCGGCCACCAGCCGGTCGGCCGCGCCGTACGGGTCCAGCCCGCCGGCCACCACCTGCTCGGCCAGGGTGGCCAGGTGGCGGTCGCCGTGCAGGTCGCCGATCCGGGCGCGCAGCGCGGCCAGCGCGATCGCCTCGATCTCGTCGGCGGCCCGCCGCCGGCGACGCACGGCCAGCTCGCCGTGCTCGTCCAGCCAGGCGCGGTGCTTCTCCAGCGCCTCGACCACCTCGTCCACGCCCTCGCCCCGGGCCGCGACGGTCTTCACGATCGGCGGGCGCCAGTCCCCCGCCTCCCGGGCCTCGCCCAGGCCCAGCATGTGGTTCAGCTCCCTGGCGGTGGCGTCGGCGCCGTCCCGGTCCGCCTTGTTGACCACGAACACGTCGCCGATCTCCAGGATCCCGGCCTTGGCGGCCTGGATGCCGTCGCCCATCCCGGGGGCGAGCAGCACCACCGTGGTGTCGGCCTGCGCGGCGATCTCCACCTCGGACTGGCCGACGCCGACCGTCTCCACCAGGATCACGTCGCAGCCGGCCGCGTCCAGCACCCGCAGCGCCTGCGGGGCGGCCCAGGAGAGGCCGCCGAGGTGGCCGCGGGTGGCCATCGAGCGGATGAACACCTCGGGGTCGGTGGCGTGGTCCTGCATCCGGACCCGGTCGCCGAGCAGGGCGCCGCCGGAGAACGGCGAGGACGGGTCGACCGCCAGCACGCCGACCCGCTTGCCCAGCCGCCGGTAGGCGGAGACCAGCGCCGAGGTGGAGGTGGACTTGCCCACGCCCGGCGAGCCGGTCAGGCCCACCGTGTAGGCCCGGCCGGCGTACGGCGCCAGCGCGGCCATCACCTCGCGCAGCTCCGGCGCGGCGTTCTCGACCAGCGAGATCAGGCGGGCGACCGCCCGCGGACGGCCCTGCCGGGCCTGCTCGACCAGGGTCGGCACATCGATCATGGGTGGCTGCTCCTTGCGCCGAGGGGCCACGGACCGCTTGTGGCGGTCCGCAGCCCCGGTGTGAATCGGTCGTTCCGCCGCGGTCGTCAGGCCTTGGGCACCCGGACGATCAGCGCGTCGCCCTGGCCGCCGCCGCCGCAGAGCGCGGCCGCGCCGACGCCGCCGCCGCGGCGCTGCAGCTCCAGCGCCAGGTGCAGCACCACGCGCGCGCCGGACATGCCGATCGGGTGGCCGAGCGCGATGGCGCCGCCGTTGACGTTGACGATCTCGGAGGAGACGCCGAGGTCCTTCGTCGACTGGTGGGCGACGGCGGCGAAGGCCTCGTTGATCTCGATCAGGTCGAGGTCCTCGACGGCGATGCCCTCCTTGGCGACCGCGTGCCTGATCGCGTTGGACGGCTGCGACTGCAGCGAGTTGTCCGGGCCGGCGACGTTGCCGTGCGCGCCGATCTCGGCGATCCAGCTCAGGCCCAGCTCCTCGGCCTTGGCCTTGCTCATCACGACCACGGCGGCGGCGCCGTCCGAGATCTGCGAGGAGGTGCCGGCGGTGATGGTGCCGTCCTTGGTGAACGCCGGGCGCAGCTTGGCCAGGCCCTCGACGGTGGTGTCGGCGCGGATGCCCTCGTCCTGGCTGAACACGACCGGCTCGCCGCGGCGCTGCGGGATCTCCACCGGGACGATCTCGGCGTCGAAGACGCCGTCGGCCTGCGCCTTGGCGGCCCGCTGGTGCGAGGCGGCGGCGATCTCGTCCTGGACGTCGCGCGGGATGCCCAGGCGGGTGTTGTGCTTCTCGGTGGACTCGCCCATCGGGATGTTCTCGTAGGCGTCGGTCAGGCCGTCGTGCGCCATCGCGTCGAGCAGTTCGATCGCGCCGTACTTGTAGCCCTCGCGGGACTTCGGCAGCAGGTGCGGGGCGTTGGTCATGGACTCCTGGCCGCCGGCCACCACGACGTCGAACTCGCCGGCCCGGATCAGCTGGTCGGCGAGCGCGATGGCGTCCAGGCCGGAGAGACACACCTTGTTGATGGTGAGCGCCGGGACGTTCATCGGGATGCCGGCCCGGACGGCGGCCTGGCGGGCCGGGATCTGGCCGGCGCCTGCCTGGAGGACCTGGCCCATGATCACGTACTGGACCTGCTCGCCGGTGATGCCGGCCCGCTCCAGCGCTGCCTTGATCGCGAAGCCGCCGAGATCGGCACCGGAGAAGCCCTTGAGGGAGCCGAGCAGCCGGCCCATCGGGGTCCGCGCCCCGGCAACGATCACTGAGGTGGTGTTGGTCATGGGACGAGCCCCTTCGCGCGTCTTGGCCAGGTGGAGGATTCCGCTCAATGTACTGACCTGTTACCCGCCCGTCAGCGGACCCAAGATGTGATCGAGCGCACTAGGCCGCGTCCGGCACCACCCAGTCAACACCGCGCCGCGCCGATCCGGGTGAACCCCGCCGCCCCGCCCGTGTGAGCAGATTCGCACCCCGATCACTGGCGCCGCCGTCCGGCATGCGCTGCACTGTTGCCGTCCTGTCGCACCAGCCCCAGACCGGAGGCCCCCGTGCTCACCCGCATCGACCACATCGGCATCGCCTGCCGCGACCTCGACAAGACGGTCGAGTTCTACCGCGCCACCTACGGCTTCGAGGTCTTCCACAGCGAGGTCAACGAGGAGCAGGGCGTCCGCGAGGCCATGCTCAAGATCAACGAAACCGGCGACGGCGGCGCCTCCTACCTCCAACTGCTGGAGCCGATCCGCGAGGACTCCCCGGTCGGCAAGTGGCTGGCGAAGAACGGCGAGGGCGTCCACCACATCGCCTTCGGCACCGCCGACGTCGACACCGATTCCGAGGAGATCCGGGCCAAGGGCGTGCGGGTCCTCTACGAGCAGCCGCGCACCGGCTCGATGGGCTCGCGGATCACCTTCCTGCACCCCAAGGACTGCGGCGGGGTACTGACCGAGCTGGTCACCGCCGCCGGGCCCGACGCCCACTGAGGTCCGCCGCCGCGCGGGGCGGCGACCGCCCGTCCGCCGCCCCGCCGCCCTCATGACCCGTCAGTAATCTCACCGGGCAACCCGGAAAACCCCCACGCGGCCATTCCCCCGCAGGACGCTCCCACTACAATGCCCAGGTGCGCGAAGACTCCGGGGGACGGGGACGACGGGCACGGCCGAAGACAGGCCCGTCCGCCCCGGTGGGAGGCCCGTCGCAGGGGAGTCCATTACGCGGGCACGGCTGAACAGTCGCAAGACGGATCTGTCACCATTCTCCACAAGGCAAGAGTTCGCCCAGGAGTCCACCCGGACGGGGGAACGCGGATCGACCGCGCTCCCACGCCCCAGGACTCCGACACGCGGCGGGCGTCCCCGGCTAGGCGGGGGATGTCCGGACGGCCGCGGATGCAAGGACCAGTCGGACCGTGCCCGGACAACGGGAGCGCGGACCGGCCGGGTCGAGGACGCGACCAGGAGATGGATGGGACCGCGGAGTGCGGGGCTACGACCGCTACGAGGTTGACGATCACCTCTCCCAGTTCGAGGCCGAGATGGATCGGACTCGGAAGGAGCGGGACAAGGCAGTCGAGCATGCCGAGGACCTCGCCTACCAGGTGGAGGTGCTGCGGGCCAAGCTGCACGAGTCCCGCCGCATGCTCGCCCAGCCGCGCGCCTTCGACGCCGTGTCCGGCCAGGCCGAGCAGATGCTCCGCACCGCCGAGATGCAGGCCCAGCAGCTGCGCGCCGACGCCGAGCGCCAGCTGCGCGACTCCCAGGCCGCCACCCAGCGGATCATGGCCGAGGCCGCCGAGCGCACCGCCCGGCTGGAGGCCGAGCTCGCCGCCCGCCGCCGCCAGCTGGAGGAGGAGCTCGCCGAGCTGCGGCGCAGCGCCGAGCAGCACGTCAACGAGAACGTCAGCTGGGCCGAGCAGACCCGGGCCGGCACCGAGCAGGAGGCCCAGCGCCTGCTCCAGGAGGCCAGGGCCGAGTCCGAGCGGATGATGGCCGCTGCCCGCGCCGAGGCCGCGGCGCTGTCCGACCAGGCCCGCGCGCAGACCGCCGCCGACGTGGACGCCGCCCGCGGCGAGGCCCAGGCCGCCGCCGAGGCCGCCCTCCAGCGCGCCCAGAGCGACGCCGAACGGCTGCTGCGCGCCGCCTCCGAGCAGGCCCAGCAGGCCGGCGCCCAGGCCGCCGCCGATGTGGACGCCGCCCGGGGCGAGGCCCAGCAGCAGCTGGCCGCCGCGCACGCCGCCGCCGAGCAGCAGCTGGCGGCCGCCCGGGCCGAGATCGGCCGGCTCAAGGAGACCGCCGCCGCCGAGCAGACCCGCGCCCGGCAGGAGCTGGACCACGCCCAGGCGGAGATAGCACGGCTGCGCGCCGAGGCCGTTGCCGAGGCCGAGCGCGCCCGCCAGGAGGCCACCGAGCTGCGCGCCCGGGCGGAGGCCGCCGCCGAGCAGTTGCAGGCCGACGCCGAGGCCGCCGCCGAGCGGAAGGCCGCCGACGGCGAGGCCGCCAACGAGCAGCGCTCGCAGACCGCCCGCGCCGAGGTGGCCCGGATGGTCGCCCAGGCCACCAAGGAGGCCGACGCGATCCGCGCCGAGGCCGCCACCAAGCAGGCCGAGGCGGAGGCCGCCAAGGCCGCCGCCGCCGAGGAGAGCGAGCGGCTGCGCGCCACCGCCGAGTCGGTGGCCGGTCAGCTGCGCACCGAGGCCGAGGCCGCGATCGCCGAGCTGCGTGCCCAGGCCGACCGGGACGTCGCCGAGCTGCGGGCGCAGGCCGAGGCCGCCGCCGAGCAGCTGCGCGGCGAGGCCGAGGAGACCGGCCGGGCGGCCGGCGCCAAGGAGGCCGCCGCCCATCTGGCCAAGGCCGCCAAGACCGCCGAGGAGATGCTCGACCGGGCCGGCCAGGACGCCGAGGCCGCCCGCACCGGGGCCACCTCCGAGGCCGAGCGGATCCGCGCCGAGGCCGCCGCCGAGGCTGAGCGGCTGCGCGAGCAGGCGCAGGCCGCCGTCGAGGCCGCCCAGAACGCCGCCCTGGACGACGCCGCCGCGGTCCGCGAGCGGATCCAGGAGATGCAGGACGAGGCCGCCCGGCTGCGCGCCGAGGCGGAGGAGCTGCGCTCCCAGGCCGCCGCCGAGGCCGACCGGGTGCGGGGCGAGGCCCGCCGGCAGGCGGTGCTGCAGATCGAGGAGTCGGCGAAGAGCGCCGAGGAGCTGCTCACCAAGGCCAAGGCCGACGCGGACGAGCTGCGCGCCGGCGCCGCCGCCGAGATCGAGCGGCTGCGCGAGCAGGCCAAGGAGCAGGCCGCCGAGACCCAGGGCCGCGCCGAGCAGACCCTGGAGCGGGCCCGCGCCGAGGCCGCGAAGACCACCGCCGCCGCCGAGCAGCAGGGCCGGGACGCGCTCACCGCCGCCAAGGCCGCGGCCGCCGAGAACCGGGCCGCCGCCGAGCGTGAGACCGTCGAACTGCGCCGCGAGGCAACGGAGTTCGACCAGCGCGTGCGCGCCGGGGCGAGCGCCGCCGCGGAGGCGCTGCGGACCGACGCCCAGGCCGAGGCGAGCGCCGTGCGCGACGCCGCGGTGGCCGACGCCGAGCGGGTGCGCACCGAGGCCGACACCGAGGCCGCCAGGGCCCGGGCCGAGGCCGAGGCCGCCGCCGAGGCGCTGCGCGAGGAGAGCCGGCGCGAGCGCGAGGAGGCCTCCGCCGGGCTGCGCCGGGAGCGCGAGGAGACCGCCGAGCAGCTGTCCGCCGCCACGGCCGCGCGTGAGCAGGCCGAGGCCGCCGCCGAGGAGCTGACGGAGCGCACCGCCGCCGAGGCCGCCGCCGTCCGTGAGGCCGCCGACGCCCACGCCGAACACGTCCGCACCGAGGCCGAGACCACCGCCGCCGACCTCACCGAACGCACCGCCACCGAAACCGCCCGCCTCCAGGCCGAGGCCGAACGCGCCCTCGAAGCCGCCGAAACCGCCGCCGAACAGCGCCGCGCCGAAGCCGAAGCCGCCGCCGAGGAACTCACCGAGCGCACCGCCACCGAGGCCGCCGCCGTCCGCGAAGCCGCCGACGCCCACGCCGAGCAGCGCCGCGAGCAGGCCGAAGCCGCCGCCAAGGAGCTGCGCGAGCGGGGTGCGGCCGAGCTGGCGCTCGCCGAGGAGCAGGCCGGGACGGTGCGCGCCGAGGCCGGCCGCGAGCTGTCCGAGGCCCGCGCCACCGCCGCGGCGATCCGCGCCGAGGCCGGCGAGGAGCTGGAGCAGGCCCGGCACGACGGCGAGGAGCTCGTCGAGGCCGGCCGGACCGAGGCCGCCGCGCTGGTCGAGACCGCCGAGGAGGAGGCCGCCGAGGTCCGCCAGTCGGTGGCCGGGCTGCACGAGACCGCCTCCCAGCAGATCGCCGACCTGCGGGCCGCCGCCGAGCGGGACGCCGAGGAGCTGCGCGAGCAGGCCGAGCGGGCCGCCGCCGCGGTGCGCGACACCGCCGACCGGGAGACCACCGAACTGCGGGCGCTCGCCGATCGCGAGACGTCCGAGCTGCGGGCGCTCACCGACCGGGAGACCGCCGAGCTGCGCGCCGTCGCCGAGCAGGAGACGGCCCGGCTGCGCGAGACCGCCGAGCGCGAGACCGCCGACCTGCGGGCCAGGACCGCCGCCGAGACGACCGCCCTGCGCGAGCAGACCGAGCTGGAGCTGGCCGCCGACCGCGAGGCCGCCGAGCTGGAGCTGGCCCGGCAGCGCGCCGAGGCGCAGGCCTACGACGAGCAGCTGCGCGCCGAGGCCGAGGACACCCTGCGCGCCGCCCAGGAGGCCGCCGACCAGCAGCGCGCCGAGTCCGAGCGGCTGGCCGCCCGGACGGTGGCCGCCGGCGAGGAGCGGGCCGCCGCGACCGTCGCCGAGGCGGAGGAGTTCGCCGCCGCGCTGCGCGCCGAGGCCGAGGAGTACGCGCTCGCCACCCGCACCCTCGCCGACGACTACGACACGGCCACCCACAGCCGCGCCGACGCCTACGACACCGAGGTCCGCGAGGCCGCCGAGCAGTTCGACAGGGCCACCCGCGAACGGGCCAAGTCCGTGCTGGAGAAGGCCTTCGCCGACGCCGAGTCGCTCGGCGAGGACGCCCGGACCACCGCGCTGGCCACCACCGCCGCCGCCGAGGAGCAGGCGGACGCGATGGTCGCCGCCGCCCGCAAGGAGGCCGACCGGCTGGTCGCGGCCGGCGAGGCCGCCGGACAGGACGCCGTCGAGAAGGGCCGGGCCGACGCCGACGCGCTGCTCTCCGAGGCCCGCCGGGACGCCACCGCGATCCGCGAGCGCGCCGAGGAGCTGCGCGAGCGCACCGACGCCGAGGTGGAGGCCCTGCACGAGCGCGCCCGCAAGGAGAACGCGCAGGCCATGAAGTCGGCCGGCGAGCGGGTGGACGCGCTGGTGACGGCCGCCCAGGAGCAGCTGACCGAGGCCGAGGAGCAGGCGGTGGCCACCGTCGCCGAGGCCGAGGACCGGGCCGCGGCGCTGGTCGCGGCCGCCGAGGACCGGGCCAACGAGCTGACCTCGGAGGCGTCCGCCGAGGCCAGCAAGGTCCGGCTGTCGGCCGTCCGCAAGGCCGAGGGCCTGCTGAAGGAGGCCGAGACCAAGCTCGCCAGCTCCACCGACCGCGCCGAGGCCCTGATCATCAAGGCCGAGGCCAAGCTGAAGTCCTCCCAGGACGAGGCGGAGGAGCGGCTGGAGACCGCGTCGGCCGAGGCCGAGAAGCGGGTGCGGGCCGCCGACCGGGCCGCCGAGGAGCAGATCGAACTGGCGAAGGCGGAGGCCGAGCGGCTGCTCGCCGAGGCGCGGGCCGAGGCGAAGCGGGCCACCGACGAGGGCCGGCGCGAGCTGGACGAACTGGTGCGCCGCCGCAAGGACATCAACACCGAGATCTCCAGGGTGCAGGACGTGCTGTCCGCCCTGGAGGCCTTCGAGGCGCCGTCACCGGTCGCGCAGGCCAACGGGGGGAGCAGCACCAAGAAGGACGGGGGTGCCAAGGCCGGTGCCGGAATTGGCTCTCCCCGGTCGGGTGGCAATCGCTCCAAGAACGCACCACCCGATTGAGCGGACATTGTCCGCGGGACAACGGCGTTTCGTCGCCGACACTCCGGTACCGTGTCAGGATTCCCTCAACCACCTCAGCGGTTTGACGACAGGAAGCCCAGAACCCCATGAGCGACAGTCACTCCCCTCACGGCTTCGACCTGGTGCGCCGTGGGTACGAGCGCGCCCAGGTCGACGAGCGGATCACCAAGCTGGTGGCCGACCGTGACAGTGCCTTGACCCGGATCAGCGCGCTCGAGAAGCGCATCGAGGAGCTCCACCTGGAGACCCAGACCGCCCAGGCGGCGGTCGCGGAGTCGGAGCCGTCGTACGCCGGTCTCGGTGCCCGGGTCGAGAAGATCCTGCGGCTCGCCGAGGAGGAGGCCAAGGACCTGCGCGAGGAGGCGCACCGCGCCGCCGAGCAGCACCGCGAGCTCGCCGAGGCGGCCTCCCAGCAGGTCCGCACCGAGGCCGAGAACTACGCCAAGGACCGCAAGGCCAAGGCGGAGGACGAGGGCCTGCGGATCGTCGACAAGGCCAAGAGCGACGCCGCCCAGCTGCGGGCCGAGGCCAACAAGGACGCCCAGAACAAGCGCGAGGAGGCGGACGCCCTCTTCGAGGAGACCCGCACCAAGGCCGCCCAGGCCGCGCTGGAGTTCGAGACCAACCTGGCCAAGCGCCGCGAGCAGTCCGAGCGCGACCTGGCCGCCCGTCAGGCCAAGGCCGAGAAGCGGCTGGCCGAGATCGAGCACCGGGCCGAGCAGCTGCGCCTGGAGGCCGAGAAGCTGCGCACCGACGCCGAGCGCCGCGCCCGCCAGACCGTCGAGACGGCCCAGCGCCAGTCCGAGGACATCGTGGCCGACGCCAACGCCAAGGCCGACCGCATCCGCAGCGAATCCGAGCGCGAGCTGGCGGCGCTCACCAACCGCCGCGACAGCATCAACGCCCAGCTGACCAACGTCCGCGAGATGCTGGCGACGCTGACCGGTGCGGCCGTGGCCGCCGCCTCGCTGCCGAACGACGACACCATGGGCGTGCCCGCCCAGCAGTCGCGCTGACCCGGCCCGCGAGCCAGGACGGCCCCCGCCCTCCCCGGGCGGGGGCCGTCCCGTTTCCCCGGCACCGCCTCAGCGCGGGTAGGCGCCGTCCGGGCGCTGGTGCCCGCAGCTCAGCTGGTTGCCCTCGTCGTCCGAGACCGTTCCGAACCACGAGGTGCACCAGACCGACACCGAGTCCGGCCAGTACTGCACCTCGAAGGGGTGCCCGGGGCCGTAGTCCCCGTACGAGGTGACGATGAACGTCTCCCCCGGGCGCAGCCAGTAGTCCTCGCCCAGCGGCTCCAGGGTCAGTTCGAGCAGCCCCTCGGCCCGGTTGGTCACCGGCATCCGGCCGGTCACCTCCAGCGCGGAGAAGTCCCAGCCGCCGGTCTCCGCCCGTTCCTCCCTCATCCCGCCGCCACCCGCTCCAGCAGCCGCAGCGCCACCGCGTCGAACGCCTCCGGCGCCTCGATCGCGCTCAGGTGGCCGACCCCGGGCAGCACCGTCAGCTCCGCGTCCGCCAGCGCCCGCGTCATCAGCTCCGCCTCGGCGAGCGGCATCAGCGCGTCCTGCGCGCCCGCCACCACGGCGGCCGGCACCCGCAGCCCGGCCAGCACGTCCAGGCGCTCCGGCCGGACCGCCATGGCCCGCTGCGCCCAGGCGACGGCGGCCGGCGGGGCGGCGGCGATCAGCTCCTGCACCCGGTCGGCCAGGTGCTGCGAACCCGGGGCGAGCTGGCCCTGCGCCATCCGCTCGTCGAGCAGCAGCCGCACGCTGTCGCGGGCCAGTACGGCGGAGGCGATCCGCTCCCGGTTCTCCTTGGCGGCCTGCGGGTCGGCGGTGGCCTTGGTGTTGGCCAGCAGCAGGCCGGCCAGCCGGTCGGGGTGGCGCTCGGCGAAGGCCATCGCCACGTAGCCGCCCATGGAGATCCCGCCGAGCACCGCCCGGTCGATCCCGGCGGCGTCCAGCAGCCGTACGACGTCGTCGGCCACCGCCTCCAGCGAGGGCTCCTCCGGGCCCAGCCCGGCACCGCCGAAGCCGCGCTGGTCGGGGGCGATCACCCGGGCCCGGTCCCCGGCCGGGCCGGGCAGCGCGTCCAGTTGGGCGGACCACATGGCGGCGTTGAGCGGGAATGCGTGCAACAGCACGAGGGGTGTTCCGGTACCGCTCTCGCGGACCGACACTGCGGAGGGGAGCTGGGTCATGGGGCCACCGTATTCCGGTGGGCCCGGCGGGCCCACTCAGCAGGCTGACTTGTCCGTTTTGTCATACCCTGACGGAGAGTGAGGAGTCGCCATGATCGAGTTGCACGACCTGACCAAGCGTTACGGCACGACCCTGGCCGTGGACCGGCTGAGCTTCGAGGTCCCGCAGGGGGTGGTCACCGGGTTCCTCGGGCCCAACGGCGCCGGGAAGTCCACCACCATGCGCATGATCCTCGACCTCGACCGCCCCACCGGCGGCCGCGTCACCATCGACGGCAAGAGGTACGGACAGCTCAGCGAGCCGCTCAAGTACATCGGCGCGCTGCTGGAGGCCAAGGCCGTGCACCCCGGCCGCACCGCCCGCGACCACCTGCTCTGGCTCGCCCAGAGCAACCGGATCCCCGAGCGCCGGGTGGACGAGGTGCTCGCCCTGGTCGGCCTCACCCCGGTCGCCCGCAAGCGCGCCCGCGGCTTCTCGCTCGGCATGGGCCAGCGCCTGGGCATCGCCAGCGCGCTGCTCGGCGACCCGGAGATCGTCATGTTCGACGAACCGGTCAACGGCCTGGACCCGGAGGGCATCCTCTGGATCCGCAACCTCATGAAGCGCCTCGCCGCCGAGGGCCGCACCGTCTTCGTCTCCTCCCACCTGATGAGCGAGATGGCCGTCACCGCCGACCACCTGGTGGTCATCGGCAAGGGCCGGCTGCTCGCCGACCTGCCGATGGCCGAGTTCATCCGCCGCAACTCCCGCTCCGCCGTCCGGCTGCGCAGCCCGCAGCCCGAGCGGCTGCTCGACGTGCTGGCCGGCGCCGGGCTGCGGCACGAGGCCGGCCCGGACGGCTCCTACGAGGTGATCGACGGCGAACTCGCCGCGCTCGGCGAACTCGCCGCCGCGAACGGCGTGGTGCTGCACGAGCTCAGCCCGCAGCAGGCCTCGCTGGAGGAGGCGTTCATGCAGATGACGGCCGACGCGGTCGAGTACCACGCCGGCGACGGACCGGGCCGCGACGCGGCCGGCGCACCCGGCGCCTGGGGCGCCGACTGGCAGGGCGGCCGGACCGGACGGCCCGCCTCCCGCAGCACGGAGGAGAACTGAGATGGCGTCCTTCCCCGCGGTCCTGCGCTCCGAGTGGACCAAGATCCGCAGCGTCCGCTCGACGGTCTGGACGCTCGCGCTGACCCTCGTGGTCACCCTCGTCGTCGGCGCGCTGCTGTCCCTGCTCACCAACAACAACTTCGAGGAGTTCGCCGACGAGGACTCGCCCTTCGACGCCACCGGCACCGCCTTCGCCGGCATCATGCTCGGCGAGCTGGCCATCATCGTCTTCGGCGTGCTGGCGATCGGCAACGAGTACAGCAGCGGGATGATCCGGGTCACCCTGGCCGCCGTCCCGCAGCGCGGCACCCTGCTCACCGGCAAGGCCGTGGTGCTCGGCACGCTCGCGCTGGCCGTCTCGCTGGTGACGGCCTTCCTCACCTTCTTCGCCGGCCAGGCGCTGCTCGGCGACCACTCCACCTCACTGGGCGAGCCGCACGTGCTGCGCGCGGTGTTCGGCGCCGCGCTCTACCTCACGATGCTCTGCCTGTTCTCGGCCGGCGTCACCGCGATGCTGCACAACCAGACGCTGGCGCTGGGCGTGCTGGTGCCGTTCTTCTTCCTGCTCTCGCCGATCCTCTCGGCGGTGCCGGGCGCCAAGACCGTCGCCCACTACTTCCCCGACTACGCCGGCTCCCGGATGCTGCTGGTCTACGAGCAGCACGACCAGCCGTACGGGCCCTGGGCGGGCTTGGTCATCTGCCTCGCCTGGACGCTCGCCGCGCTGGTCGGCGGGGCGCTGGTGCTGAAGAAGCGCGACGCCTGACGGCGTCGGCCGGGTCAGTACCGGGGGGCGCCGCGGCCGCGGAGCAGGTTCGAGGCCCGGCGCTCCCGCGCGCCCCAGCAGGCCCGGTGCCAGTGCCGGCGGTCGTCCACCCCGGCGCCGTGCATCGGCCAGGCCACCACATGGCCCGTCCCGGGCGGGATCTCCTGGTCGCAGCCCGGGCAGCGGTAGTACCGGCCGGCCGTGCCGGCGACCGTCTGCACCACCCAGTCGTCGCCCTGGTAGTTCTCGGTCCGGCGCATCGAGCCGCCCAGCGGTGCGCCCGGCTCCGCCGGGTCGCGGTCGGCGGCGCTCTTGATCCGGTTGCGTCGGGGCGACACGGCGGCTACCTCTCTACGGGTTGCGGGAACCGTTCCAGCCTACGGCCGGTCACCACCCATCCGGGCCACTATCACGGCATCGGGGGATGATCGGGTGTTTCCCCCGAGATCCACCCGTTTCTCCGGGAAATTGGTGCGCCGACGTGCCATTGGCACATGACATCGGCTACTCACGAGGGGACAGGCGGGGCCCGCAGACCCTGCGCGCACCCGAGGAGGCCTCAGAATGACCAGAACCAGCGCCCGCGCCGAGACCCGCCGGCCCGTCGGCGTCCGCCCGCCGGCCCCCGGCCAGACGCTGACCGCCGCCGGCGCGGCCGTCACCGCCACCGCCGGCACCCCGCTGCCGTCCGCCCAGCGCGCCGGCACCGCCACCGCGGACACCGCACCCGTCCGGGTCGGCGCGTTCCTGCTCTCCGCGCAGTTCCCCGGCCAGACGCACGGCGAGGCACTGGACCGCACCGTGCGCGCCGCCGTCGCGGCCGAGCAGGCGGGACTGGACAGCGTCTGGCTGGCCGAGCACCACTTCGTCCCGTACGGGGTCTGCCCGAACGCCGCCACGCTGGCCGCGCTGCTGCTCGGCCGCACCCGGCGGATCGGCGTCGGCACGGCGGTCAGTGTGCTCTCCACCACGCACCCGGTGACCCTCGGCGAACAGGCCGCGCTGCTCCACCTCACGTCCGGCGGACGCTTCACGCTCGGAGTGGGCCGCGGCGGCCCGTGGATCGACCTGGACGTCTTCGGCAGCGGCGTGGACGCCTTCGAGGGGGGCTTCCCCGAGCGGCTCGACCTGCTGCTGCGCTGGCTGCGCGGCTCCCGGGTGGGCGCGGCCGGACCCCAGTTCAGCTTCCCCGAGGTCGCCGTGGTGCCCCGGGCCACCGAGCCGCCCCGGCGCCCCGACCTCGGCGCCTGGCTGGGCCTCGACGACCGGACCGGCGTCCTGCGGTTCCCGCGTCAGCGCCAGGACGCCGACGGCCCCGCCGTCGAACAGCTCACCACCGCCGGGCGCCCGCCGGCCGGACCGCCGGTGATCGTCGCCTGCACCTCGCCCGGCGGGGTCCGCAGCGCCGCCGAACGCGGCCTGCCGATGCTGCTCGGCATGCACTCCGGCGACGAGGACAAGCTGCACATGCTGGAGCTGTATCGTTCCGCCTGGCTGGCGGCCGGACGCGGCGAGGAACAGCTGCGCCGGGTCAGCCGCCAGCACGTCGCGGCCGGGGTGGCCCAGGTCGACGACCGGACCTCGGCGGCCCGGGCCACCCTGCTGCGCGCGATGCCCGGCTGGTTCGAGTTCGGGCTCGGTGCGCACCGCACGGTGGACGGCCGGGAGCGCAAGATGCGCGACCCGCGCCAGTACACCGAACTGCTCTGCGACCTGCACGCGGTCGGGACGCCCCAGCAGTGCGCCGACCGGCTCCTGGCCACCGCCGAACGGACCGGCATCCGCCGCTTCGCCCTGCTCGCCGAGGGCAGCGGCGACCGGGAGGCGACCCTGCACAACATCGCCCGGCTCGGCTCCGAGGTCCTACCCCAGCTGGGCTGAGGTGAGCCGAGTCGCGGCCGCCGCCACGGCCACGGCCACGATCAGCAGTCCCTGAGCTCGTCGGACTGGTTGAGCAGTTGTTCACGGACCGAGGTGAAGCGTTCGTAGCGCTTCTTGTTGGCGGAGGACGGCCGGAACACCGCCACCCGGTGACAGTTCTGGAAGGCCAGCTCGACACCGAAATGCCGCTCCAGGGCACCCCGGATGGCATTGCTGGCGAGCGCCCGCAGGAGCTGGCCGCGGGCCTGCTCGCTGGGCGGCGGTACCTGGTTGTCGGCGAAGTCGGTGCCGTCGACCTTCGTCCGGGCGACCAGCGAGCTGATCAGGTCCCAGGCGTAGGGCAGGGAGACGCGGACGCAGTCGACGAACTCCCGCTCGTCGACCTCGTCCCGCTCGGCCTTCTCCAGCAGGGCCGGTGAGACGTCGAGCGACATGGGTTCTCCTCTCGCGGTCCACCCGCGCGGCGCCCGGGTGGTGATGCGTAGTCCAAGCTGAGGGTGAGGGTGGGGACGCGTAGGTGTCCGGAGCACCGTCGGACGGGTGTGACGCCGTCGGACGGCCGGGTTTCCGGCACCGCGCCGACGCGGGGGCGCCGTCGACCGCTGAGGGACATCGGTCGGGGGCGCCGGCCGCTCAGAACAGCGTGGCAGTCAACGACGAGCCAGGCCGGTGATTCCTGCTGATTGCTCCGGGAATGCGCCCGGGTGCACCACATTGGCCGGATCCTGTCGGATCGTTCATCTGAAGTCTCCATCCCCGTTGACAGCGCTCCCGCAAGCAATCCGTCACACACCGTAGCGGCCTATGGGGGTGGCCGCCAGGGTGCCGACAGGCTTTCGCGGGATCGCAGGCCATCCATGGTGGCGGGGTTCGCGGATTCTTCACCCGGTCGTCGTGGAATCGCATCAACTGGCCCCGGTGGGCTAGCGTGGTCGACCGTGCGTCTCGTAATTGCCCGCTGCTCAGTCGACTATGCCGGTCGGCTCTCCGCCCATCTGCCCTCCGCCACCAGGCTCATCCTGGTCAAGGCCGACGGCAGCGTCAGCATCCACGCCGACGACCGCGCCTACAAGCCGCTCAACTGGATGTCCCCGCCGTGCGCCCTCAAGGAGGCCGACGGGGTCTGGACGGTGGAGAACAAGGCCGGCGAGAAGCTCATCATCACGCTGGAGGAGGTGCTGCACGACTCCTCGCACGAACTCGGCGTGGACCCCGGTCTGATCAAGGACGGCGTCGAGGCGCACCTCCAGGAACTGCTCGCGGACCGGATGGAGGTGCTCGGCTCCGGCTGGTCGCTGATCCGCCGCGAGTACCCGACCGCGATCGGCCCGGTGGACATCCTGTGCCGCGACGCGGACGGCACGACCGTCGCCGTCGAGATCAAGCGGCGCGGCGAGATCGACGGCGTCGAGCAGCTCACCCGGTACCTGGAGCTGCTCAACCGGGACCCGCTGCTGGCGCCGGTGAAGGGCATCTTCGCCGCGCAGGAGATCAAGCCGCAGGCGCGCGTGCTGGCCACCGACCGCGGCATCGGCTGCGTGGTGCTGGACTACGACGAGCTGCGCGGCATCGACGACGACAAGCTGAAGCTGTTCTGACCGGGCCGGTCACGGACCGGTCGGCGACGGAGCCGTAGTGGACGCCGTCGGGCTCGCCGAGCCCGGCGGCGTCTGCGTCTCCGTGGGCGTCGGGGTCGTGGTCGGGGGCTGGGTGGGCGCGGTCGGCGTCGTGACGGGCGGGCTGGTCTCGCCGGTCGGCGGGGTGCCGCCGCCGGTGCTCCCGGTGCTCCCGGTCGTACCGCCGGTGGTCGTCCCGCCGCCACCGCTCGTGCCGCCCCCGGTCGTCCCGCCGCCCGAGGCGCCACCGCCCGACGTACCGCCGTCGGAGCCGCCCGCCGGGGGCTGCGGCGGGTTCGGGACCGGTGCCTGCGTCGGGGCCGCGGTGGTGCTCTCCCCCGGTCCCGGCGAACGGCTCGGCCTCTTCGACGCGGACGCCGACGGCGAGCCGGACGGCGTCCGGGAGGCGGTCGGGCCGCTCGGCCCGGGCTCCTCCGCCGGTTCCCCGGACACCGGCGCGCCGGTCCCCTCCGCGGGCGCGTCGACGGGCGGTGCGGCGGGCGGGGACGGCGAGGACGCCGACGGCCGGGGCGCAGTGGAGCGCGGCGAGGCGTCCGCGCCGGGCAGGACGGAGCCGTCGTCGCTGCTGCTGTGCGGGTCGCGGCCCTGGCCCTCGCCGCCGACGGTCATCCCGACCGCCGTGCCGAGCACACCCAGCGCCAGGACCGCCGCCGAGGCGGCGATCGCCGTGCGCCGGTTCCCGAACCGCAGCGGCACCCGGGTGATGGCCCGCAGCCCGGGCCGGCGGACCGGCGCCGCCTTGGCCGGCGCGGCGGGCGGCAGCTGCCGGCCCTCGGCACGCAGCAGGTCGAGCATCCGGCGCGCCCCGGCCACCCCGCGCGGCTCGCCGAGGGCGCTGCGCAGCGCCAGCGCGGCCTCCAACTCCGCAGTGGCCCGGCCGGGTTCATGGACGCAGACCGCGTACACGCCGAGCTCGTGGTGGAACCAGGCCTCGTCGGCCCTGGCGCCGGTCCGCCGGGCGGCCTCCAGGCCGAGCCGCAGAGCACGCTCCCAGGCCCCCCAGCGCAGCGCCAGCGCCAGCGCGGGGGCCGCGGCGCGGGCCAGCCGCAGCACCGCCTCGTGCCGTCCGGCGGTCTGGTCGGCGAGCAGGGCGCCGACCACCACCTCGGCCTCGGCGGCGATCTGCGCCGACGAGACCGAGGAGTGGCCGACCCACCAGGCGAAGTGCTGGGCCGCGCCGTCGGCACTGCCGCGGGCCGGCCAGTGCGGGGCGAGCAGTTCCAGCGCCCCGGCGGTGAGCCGGTGGTGGCCGCCGATCGGGGCGGCGAGCCCGGCGTCGGCGAGTTCGGCGAGCGCGCTCTCGCCCTGGCCGACGTCGATCAGCGCGGGAAGGTGCGGCGCGGTCGGGCACTCGCCGCCGAGCGCCACGGCGAGCCGCAGCACGGCCTGCGCGGTCTCGCTCAGCCCCTCGGCGAGCCGGACGGCGGGCCGGGTGGACTCGGCGACCGAGGGCAGCGGCACGGTGTCGCGCAGCGCGGCCTCGCGGACCGCCGGGTCGGGGTCGTGGACGGGCTCCTCCACCGCGCCGAAGACGTCCATCCGGTCGTCCTCGGCGGCGACCAGCGCGTCCACCTCGACGTCCCGCTGGCGCAGCAGCGCGGCAGCCTGGACGAAGCGCAGGGGCAGGCCCTCGGACTCGAACCAGAGGTCGACCGCCCAGGCCTTCTCGGCGGCGTCCAGCGGCCGCCCGGCCAGCCGGGCGGCGAGGGCCAGGCAGGCGGGCCGGGAGAGGCCGGCGACCAGGTGGTCCCGGAGCCGGGAGTCCGCCGGGAGCAGCGGGCTGTCGGGGGCGACGGAGATCAGGAAGGCGCTGTCGGGGGCGGCGCCGAGCAGCGCCTCGAGTTCGGCGCCCGCGGGCGCGACCTCGTCGATGACGACGATCGCGCTGACCCGGGCGAGGTGTTCGACGAGCTGCCCGGGGTCGGGGCGGTAGCCGGGGGCGTGGTGGGTGGCCGCGAAGAGGTCCTGGAGCAGGTCGGCGGCGGTACGGCGGTGGCCGCAGAGCCGGACCACGCCGTCGGGGGCGAGGTCGCCGGCCGCCGCGGCGACGGCGGACAGCAGGGCGCTGCGGCCGGAGCCGGCCTGGCCGACCAGGCGTATCGAGCGGCCTTCGGCGAGCATGGCGAGCAGCTGGGCCAGGTCCGCCTCGCGGTCGAGCAGCGGCAGGTCGGCGGGCCCGGCGCCGAGGGCGAGCGGGCCGACCTGGCGGCCGGTGTCGCCGGCCGGGCCGCGGGCGGGCGCGGCGGGGCCGGTTCGGCGGGGCCGGGGGCGCCACTCCTCGGGGCAGGGGCGCACCTCGGAGCCCTCCGGGCCGCCGATGGTCACCAGCAGGCCCCCCGAGACCAGTTCACCGCTCCGGGTGCGCACGGACTCCTGCCGGAAGTCACCGGTTGGCTGTGCCACGTTCTGCTCCGCCCCACGCTCGCGCCGTCAACCCGTACCGGCCGGCGCCCCGGCGAGGCCGGGCCGCGCGGGCCGTGTCCTGACGCCAGACTCTCGCACATCCGCCCCCGCCCGCGCAGCGTCGTGCCCCGACGGTTCCCGGGCCGGGGGCCGACGGGCGGTCAGAGGAGGCTCAGCGGGCGGTCGGAGAGGGGCCGGCGGGCAGTCAGAGGGCGGGGAGCGTGGCGCCGCGGGGGTCGGCGGTGGCGCCCTCGACGGCGAGGATGCGGTGCAGCCGGGTGGCCACCAGCAGGCGCTGGAGCTGGGCGGGAACGGACCGGAGCACCAGGCGCCGGCCGATCCGTCCGGCCCGCCGGTGGGTGCCCATGATCACGCCGAGGCCGGTGGCGTCCCAGAACTCCAGGCGGGCGAGGTCGAGGACGAGGTCGCCGAGGCCGCCGTCGACGGCCTGGTGCAGCCGGGCCCGCGCGTCGGCGGCGGTGCGCACGTCGAGGCGGCCTTCGATGGCCAGCGCCGCGTGGTCGCCGGTGATGCGCATGCTCTCCTCCTCCGCGTGGCGGGCCTGGGAACGGGGTGTACGGGTGTCGCCGGCGGTCTCGGGCCGGGACGGCGGTGGGGGCGGTGCGGTCCGGGCGCCGGGCGGGCCCGCGGCCCCACGCACCGGCCCCGGCCGGAATCCCGGGTTCCCCGTCATCCATCTGACGGCGAGCCGGCCCACTGGGTTGCTGGTTGCGAGCGGATCTGAAGCAACTTCACTCGTCCGAGGGAATATACGCAGGAACTCTCCACACCTACGCTCGATTACCGCCCAAATCACCCGTCCGGACAGCCGGCGTGAGGAAACTCACCCGGGGCTGCTGCTCGCCCGTTCGGCTCGCAGGCGCGGGGTCACTTGCCCTGGTACGGGTAGAAACCGCGGCCGCTCTTGCGGCCGAGGTCACCGGCGGTGACCATCCGGGCCATGATCTCCGGGGCGGCGAACTTCTCGTCCTGGGTCTCGTCGTAGATGTTCCGCGCGGCGTGCAGCAGGATGTCCACGCCGGTCAGGTCGGCGGTCTCCAGCGGGCCCATCGGGTGGCCGAAGCCGAGTCGGCAGGCGGTGTCGATGTCCTCGGCGGTGGCGACGCCCGACTCGTAGAGCTTGGCGGCCTCGACGACCAGCGCGGTGATCAGGCGGGTGGTGACGAAGCCGGCCACGTCGCGGTTGACCACCACGACCTCCTTGCCGACGCCCTCGGCGAAGGCCCGGGCGGCGGCCAGCGTCCCGTCACTGGTCTTGTAGCCGCGGACCAGCTCGACCAGCTTCATCAGCGGCACCGGCGAGAAGAAGTGCACGCCGACGACCGACTCGGGGCGCGAGGTGGCGGCGGCGATCCGGGTGATCGGGATGGCGGAGGTGTTGGAGGCGAGCACCGCGCCGTCCTTGGCGAGCTTGTCGAGCTCCCTGAAGACGCCCTCCTTGACGTCCAGCTGCTCGAAGACGGCCTCGACCACGATGTCGGCCTCGGCGACCGCGCCCAGGTCCGTGGTGGTGGTGATCCGCCCGAGCGCCGCCTCGGCGTCCTCGGCGGTGAGCTTCCCCTTGGAGACGAACTTGTCGTACGAGGCGCGGATGCCGTCGAGGCCGCGGCGCAGCGCCTCCTCGGTGACGTCGCGCAGGACCACCGGGTGCCCGGCCCGGGCGGAGACCTGGGCGATCCCGGCACCCATCAGGCCGGCCCCGATCACCGCGATCTGCTTGCTGGACGCACTGCTCATGGCTGGTCTCCCGATGCCGTCGCCGCCCGGATGGGCGGGCCCCGAAGGCGGCTCAAGGCAGGGGTCGCCCACCGAGCCGCATCGCTCATGGGCCGGACTTTAGTGCCCGAACGGGGCCCGTGGTGCCATCCGAGGGTGTGATCTGCAACCGACCTTGTCACCTGAGCAAATCGGTCGGTCAGATCATCAGTCCGAGGTCCTGGGCGAGGATCGCCGCCTGCACCCGGCTGCGCAGCCGCAGCTTCGCCAGGATCCGGCTGACGTGCGTCTTGGTGGTCGCCTCCGCCATCTCCAGCCGCCCGGCGATCTCACCGTTCGACAGGCCGGCGCCGATGCAGGCCAGCACCTCCCGCTCGCGCGGTGTCAGGCCCTCCACCGCCGCCCGCACCTCCGGCCCCACCGCCCGGTCCGGGCGGGCGAAGGTGCCGATCAGCCGCCGGGTCACCGAGGGCGCCAGCATGCCGTCCCCGCGCGCCACCGTGCGGATGCCCTCGACCAGGGTGTCCGCCTCCAGGTCCTTCAGCAGGAACCCGGCCGCCCCGGCCCGCAGCGCGCCGTAGACGTACTCGTCCAGGTCGAAGGTGGTCAGCACCAGGACCTGCGCCGCCCCGGCGGCCACCACCTGGCGGGTCGCCGACACGCCGTCCAGCCGGGGCATCTGCACGTCCATCAGGACGACGTCCGGCCGCAGTTCCAGGGCCAGCCGGACGGCCTCCTCGCCGTCCGCCGCCTGCCCGACCACCTCCAGGCCGGGCTCGGCCCGCAGGATCATCACCAGCGCCGCCCGGACCGCCGCCTGGTCCTCCGCGACCACCACCCGGATCGTCATGCCCGTCCCGTTCCTTCCTCCGTCGACAGCGCGCGCGGCAGCACCGCGCGCACGCTCCAGCGGCCGTCCTGCGGCCCGGCCTCGAACCCGCCGCCCAGCAGCGAGGCCCGCTCCGCCATCCCGACCAGCCCGGCCCTGGCGCCCGGCAGTTCCCGCCCCGCCCCCTGGCGGTACGGGCTGTCCACGGCGATCCGCAGCTCCTCGGGGCGGAAGTCCAGCAGCACCCGCACCTCGCCCGGGCCGGCGTGCTTGAGCGCGTTGGTCAGCGACTCCTGCACGATCCGGTACGCGGCCAGCTGCACCGGCACCGGCAGTTCGCCGCGCTCGCCCCGCTCGGTCAGCTCGAAGGCCAGACCGACGTCCTGCCCGGCCGCCCGCGCCTTGGCGAGCAGCGCGTCCACCGCCGACAGGTCCGGCGCGGCGTAGGACTCGTCGGCCTCGCCGCCGCCGCTGTCGCGCAGCAGGCCGATGATGCGGCGCATTTCGGCCAACCCCTGGACGCTGTTCTCCCGGATCACCCCGAGCACCTCGACCACCGGATCGTCGGCCGGCCGCCGCTGACGCCGTGCCACCGACTGCGCGCCGGTGGCGTGGATCGCGATCGCCGACAGGTGGTTGGCCACCACGTCGTGCAACTCGCGGGCCATCCTGGCGCGTTCGGCGACGATCGCCTCGCGCCGGTCCATCTCCGAGAGCAGCGCGGTCTGCTCCGCCCGCAGCCGCTGGGCCTCCGCCTCCTGCCGGTGCTTGCGCACGATGTCGGCGGTCCACAACGGGCCCAGGAAGACCAGGGTGGTGATCACGACCACCGCGACCGCCGTCGCCGAGTCGCTGTAGACGAACGTCAGGGTGGTCAGCACCAGCACCGAGGCGGTGCCGGTCACGTGGAGGACCGGCGACATCCGGCGGGGGCCGTACACCACCGCCGCGTAGAGCAGGTCGGTGTACATCATGGTGGTCGCCAGCAGCGCGCCGGTGAAGATGCTCCCGGCGAAGACCAGGCCGCCGAGCGTCGCGATCAGGACCGGCCTGGTGCGGCGGACGAGTTCCAGGGCCGCCATCGCCAGCAGCGCCGGGAGCACCTGCCAGCGCGGCACGGCCGAGGAGTGGTCGTACACCTGGAAGGCGATCAGCAGCAGTCCGCCGAGCAGGCCGGCGAGCGCGATCGCCCCGTCGACCTGCCGCGGGGTGAAGGTGGGTCTGCGCACGCCCCCATCAGATCACTCCCGGCGGCCCGGCGGCTCGGGTGCCGGGAGGAGCGGCCGTACATCGAAAGATGCAGCCCGGGCCCGTCCCCGGTGACGACGCGCGCGCGAGGGCGCTCCGGGAGCCTGGAAACGTCACCGAGTCCCGGAGGAGACCATGATCGTCACCCTGATACTCGCCGCCGAGGCCGCCTTCTGGGTGGTCCTCGCGCTGGGCCTCGCCACCCGCTACCTGCTGCGGTGGCGCGAGGTGAGCACCGTCCTGCTGGTCGGGCTGCCGGTGATCGACCTGGCGCTCTTCCTGCTCACCTTCCTCGACCTGCGCGGCGGCGCCACCGCCTCGTGGACGCACGCACTGGCCGCGAGCTACCTGGGCTTCTCGGTCGGCTACGGCCCGTCGGTGGTCCGCTGGGCCGACGCCCGCTTCCTGCACCGCTTCGCGGGCGGTCCCAAGCCGCTGCCGGCGCCCAAGTACGGCACCGCGCGCAGCCGCTACGAGTGGGTGGTCTGCCGGCGCACGCTGGTCTCGGTGGCGATCACCTTCGCCCTGATCAGCGCGCTGAAGCTGTTCACCGACGCCGCCGGCACCGAGGTGTTCGACCAGTGGTACTGGAAGCTCGGCATCGCCGCGGCGGTGAACACCGCGATCGCCGTCAGCTACACCCTCCGGCCGAAGGAGCCGCCGGCCGGCGCGATCGTCGAGGACGGCCGGATCGTCGGCTGGCGGATCCCCCAGCAGCAGCGCTAGCGCGTGGTCAGCGGTTCTCGCCCGGGACCCAGAGCACGTCGCCGCGCTCCTTGTTGGCCGACCGGGCGAGGATGAACAGCAGGTCGGAGAGCCGGTTGAGGTACTTGGCGGTCAGCGGGTTGACGGTGTCCCCGTGCGCGTCGATCGCCGCCCACGTCGCCCGCTCGGCCCGGCGCACCACGGTGCAGGCCAGGTGGAGGTGGGCGGCGCCGGGCGTGCCGCCGGGCAGGATGAAGCTGCGCAGCTTCTCCAGCGTCTCCAGGTAGTGGTCGCAGTCCGCTTCCAGCTTGTCGATGTAGGACTGCTCGACCCGCAGCGGCGGGGCCACCCTGGAATGGGACGAGGGCGGATCCTCGACCACCGGGGTGGCCAGGTCGGCGCCGACGTCGAAGAGGTCGTTCTGCACCCGGGTGAGCACCGCGGCCACGTCCTCGGGCAGCGCGCCGGCCGCGATCGCCACGCCGATCGCGGCGTTGGCCTCATTGGTGTCCGCGTACGCGACCAGTCGCGGATCGGTCTTGGTCGTGCGGCTCATGTCGCCCAGCGCGGTGGTGCCGTCGTCGCCGGTGCGGGTGTAGATGCGCGTCAGATTGACCATGCGGCCAGCCTAGCCGGGCCCGTCAGGCGACGTTGACCCGCTGCCCGGGCGGGGCCGCCTCCAGCCAGGCCAGGAAGCCGGTGAGCGCGTCCTCGCTCATCGCCAGCTCCAGCGGGGCGCCGTTGTGCAGGCAGCGCAGCACCACCGAGCCGGAGAGCAGGGCCAGTTCCTCCTGCCCCTCCGGGTAGCGCCGGCCCAGCACCTCGATCTCCCGGCGCGGCAGCACCTTGCGCGGGCGCGGGGCGTACGAGAAGACCCGGAACCACTCGATCGAATCGCCGCTGTACCGGCCGATACCAAAAACCCACCCCTTGCCATCGGTCTGCGGGACCGGGGCCGGGGTGGGTTGGCCGTTCTCGTCGAGGTCGGGCTGCGTCGAGGCGTCGGCCGGCATTTTGAGCCGGTAGCTGCAGTCGAACGTGCCACCGACCCGCTGGATCACACGGCGGCGTACCGCGAACGCGACCAGCCCGATCACACCGAGCGCCACGACCGCCGCACACACCACAAGGGCGAGGACCATGCTCACCTACCTCCTCGCTACCCGCGTTCCCCGTGTCGGTCGTACCAGGCGACCGCGTTGACCTACCAACTGAGACGACAGTCCCGGGGTCACGCTCACGCGTCCCCGGGACCGTCGGTCGACCCCGCTCAGGCGGGGTCCGGCACACTCAGGCGTGGGCCTTGAGGCCGCGCGCCGCGAACAGCCGGACCTCGGCGCGCCGCTCGGCGTGCTCGTCCAGGTCGGACTTGGCCTTCTCCAGTGCGCGCTCGGCGCGCGCGACATCGATCTCGTCCGCCAGCTCGGCGATCTCCGCGAGCAGAGACAGCTTGTTGTCGGCGAAGGAGATGAAGCCGCCGTGCACCGCGGCGATCACGGTGCCGCCGTCCGTGGTGCGGATGGTGACCGGACCGGTCTCCAGCACGCTCAGCACCGGGGTGTGACCCGCCATGATGCCGGTGTCACCGGAGGCCGTACGGGCGACGACGATGGTGGCCGCACCGGACCACACCTTGCGGTCGGCTGCGACCAGCTCGACGTGCAGCTCAGCCAACGTGGGCTCCTAGGCTCATGCAACGCCCGATTACTCGGGAGTTTCGGTAAGAATAACGGGCCCGCGCCCCCGGCATGAAACCGGCGGCACGGATTTGACCGGAATCACAGCCGATGCGGCGCGAGGGGTGGGTCCCAGGGTTGGGGCCCACCCCTCGCGATCACGCTCGGCTGCTACCGGCCGGGACTACTTCTTCGCCAGCTCGGCGGCGTTCTTCTCGAGGTCCTCGATGCCACCGCACATGAAGAAGGCCTGCTCCGGGACGGAGTCGTACTTGCCGTCGGCGATCGAGTTGAAGGCCTCGATGGTCTCCGACAGCGGCACGGTCGAACCCTCGACACCGGTGAACTGCTTCGCCACGTAGGTGTTCTGCGAGAGGAAGCGCTCGATGCGGCGGGCACGGTGGACCGTGACCTTGTCCTCCTCGGACAGCTCGTCGATACCGAGGATCGCGATGATGTCCTGGAGGTCCTTGTACTTCTGCAGGATCCCCTTGATACGGATGGCCGTGTCGTAGTGGGTCTGCGCGATGTACCGCGGGTCGAGGATGCGGGACGTGGAGTCCAGCGGGTCGACGGCCGGGTAGATGCCCTTCTCCGAGATCGGACGCGACAGAACGGTGGTCGCGTCCAGGTGGGCGAAGGTGGTGGCCGGGGCCGGGTCGGTCAGGTCGTCCGCAGGGACGTAGATCGCCTGCATCGAGGTGATCGAGTGACCGCGGGTCGAGGTGATGCGCTCCTGGAGGAGGCCCATCTCGTCGGCCAGGTTCGGCTGGTAGCCCACCGCGGAGGGCATGCGGCCGAGCAGGGTCGACACCTCGGAACCGGCCTGGGTGAACCGGAAGATGTTGTCGATGAAGAGGAGCACGTCCTGCTTCTCGACGTCACGGAAGTACTCCGCCATGGTCAGCGCGGAGAGCGCGACGCGCAGACGGGTGCCCGGCGGCTCGTCCATCTGGCCGAAGACCAGCGCGGTCTTGTCCAGGACGCCCGAGTCGACCATCTCGTCGATGAGGTCGTTGCCCTCACGGGTGCGCTCGCCGACGCCGGCGAACACCGACACACCACCGAAGTTCTCGGCGACGCGGTAGATCATCTCCTGGATCAGAACGGTCTTGCCGACACCGGCGCCACCGAACAGACCGATCTTGCCACCGGTGACGTACGGGGTGAGCAGGTCGATGACCTTGATGCCCGTCTCGAACATCTCGGTCTTGGACTCGAGGTCCTTGAACTCCGGGGCCTTGCGGTGGATCGGCCAGCGGACCTGGACCTGCGACTCGAACTCGTCCTTGTCGACGTTCAGCACGTCGCCGAGGGCGTTGAAGACCTTGCCCTTGGTGATCTGGCCGACCGGCACCGAGATGGCGGCACCGGTGTCGGTGACCTGCGAGCCACGGACCAGACCGTCGGTCGGCTGCATCGAGATGCCGCGGACCAGGCCGTCGCCGAGGTGCTGGGCGACCTCAAGGGTCAGGGTCTTGCGGCCCGTGCCGTCGGGGTTGTCCACCTCGACGTGCAGGGCGTTGAACATGTCCGGGATCGCGTCGACGGGGAACTCCACGTCGACGACCGGGCCGATGACCCGCGCGACGCGGCCCGTCGCCGTGGTCGGCTCAACAGTGGTGGTCATACTCATTCGCTCCCCGCGCTAGCGTCGGCCAGGGCGTTCGCGCCACCGACGATCTCGCTGATTTCCTGGGTGATCTCGGCCTGACGGGCCGAGTTGGCAAGCCGCGTGAGCGACTTGATGAGCTCGCCGGCGTTGTCCGTCGCGCTCTTCATGGCGCGGCGGCGGGCGGCGTGCTCGGAAGCGGCCGACTGCAGCAGCGCGTTGTAGATCCGGCTCTCGACGTACCGCGGCAGCAGCGCGTCCAGGACGCCCTCCGCCGACGGCTCGAAGTCGTACAGCGCGAAGATCTCCGCCTTGGCCGGCTCCTGGGCGCCGAGCTGGACCTCGTCCAGCTTCAGCGGCAGCAGCCGGGCCCCGACCGCGTTCTGCGTCAGCATGGACACGAACTCGGTCGAGATCAGGTGCAGCTCGTCCACGCCGCCGGTCTCGGCCGTGAAGGCCTCGATCAGCTCGGACGCCACCGTCTTCGCGTCGCCGTAGGTCGGCTTGTCGGAGAAGCCCGTCCACGAGCCCGCGACCTGGAGGTTGCGGAAGCCGTAGTACGAGACACCCTTGCGACCGACGATGTACGTCACCACGTCCTTGCCCTCGGCACGCAGGCGCTCGGTGAGCGTCAGCGCGGCCTTGATGGCGTTGGTCGAGTAACCGCCCGCCAGACCACGGTCGGCCGTGATCAGCAGGACCGCGGCGCGCGAGGCGCTCGGGTTCTCGGTGGTGAGCGGGTGCTTGGCGTTGGACCGGGTGGCCACCGCCGTCACCGCCCGGGTGAGCTCATCGGCGTACGGAGTGGAGGCGGCCACCGCGCGCTGCGCCTTGACGATGCGCGACGCGGAGATCATCTCCATCGCCTTGGTGATCTTCTTCGTCGCGGTGACAGAGCGGATCCGGCGCTTGTAGACCCGAAGCTGTGCTCCCATGGGTCGTTACGTCCTTTCCCTCGCTACCGGACTCAGGCCTGCTCGGAGAGCAGCTTGCCGTCGGCGGTCTGGTAGCCCGCCTTGAAGGACTCGATGGCCTTCGTCAGGGCGTCGACGGTGCCGTCGGCCAGCAGACCGGTCTCGACGATGCCGGCCAGCAGGTCCTTGTGCTGGAGGCGCACGTAGTCCAGGAACTCGCGCTCGAAGCGACGGATCTCGGCGACCGGGACGTCGTCCAGCTTGCCGTTGGTGCCGGCCCAGATGGAGACGACCTGCTCCTCGACCGGGAACGGCTGGTACTGGCCCTGCTTCAGCAGCTCGACCATGCGCGCACCGCGCTCCAGCTGGGCCTTGGAGGCCGCGTCCAGGTCGGAACCGAAGGCGGCGAAGGCCTCCAGCTCACGGTACTGGGCGAGGTCCAGGCGCAGACGGCCGGCGACCGAGCGCATGGCCTTGATCTGGGCGGAGCCACCGACGCGGGAGACCGAGATACCGACGTTCACGGCCGGGCGGATGCCGGCGTTGAACAGGTCGGACTCCAGGAAGCACTGGCCGTCGGTGATGGAGATGACGTTGGTCGGGATGTACGCCGAGACGTCGTTGGCCTTGGTCTCGATGATCGGCAGACCGGTCATCGAGCCGCCGCCCAGGGCGTCGTTCAGCTTGGCGCAGCGCTCCAGCAGGCGGGAGTGCAGGTAGAAGACGTCACCCGGGTAGGCCTCGCGGCCCGGCGGGCGGCGCAGCAGCAGGGAGACGGAGCGGTAGGCCTCGGCCTGCTTCGACAGGTCGTCGAAGATGATCAGGACGTGCTTGCCGTCGTACATCCACTCCTGGCCGATGGCCGAGCCGGTGTACGGGGCGAGGTACTTGAAGCCGGCCGGGTCGGAGGCGGGAGCGGCCACGATGGTCGTGTACTCCAGCGCGCCGGCCTCCTCCAGGGCGCCGCGGACGGACGCGATGGTGGAGCCCTTCTGGCCCACGGCGACGTAGATGCAGCGGACCTGCTTCTCCGGGTCGCCCGAGCGCCAGTTGTCGCGCTGGTTGATGATCGTGTCGACGGCCACCGCGGTCTTGCCGGTCTGGCGGTCGCCGATGATCAGCTGGCGCTGGCCGCGGCCGATCGGGGTCATCGCGTCGATGGCCTTGATGCCGGTCTGCAGCGGCTGCTTGACCGACTTGCGGGCCATGACGCCCGGAGCCTGGAGCTCCAGCGCGCGGCGGCCGGTCGAGGCGATGTCGCCCAGGCCGTCGATCGGGTTGCCCAGCGGGTCCACGACGCGGCCGAGGTAGCCGTCGCCGACCGGGACGGAGAGGACCTCTCCGGTGCGGCGCACCGTCTGTCCCTCTTCGATGCCGCCGAACTCACCGAGGACGACGACACCGATCTCGCGGGTGTCGAGGTTCAGCGCGAGGCCCAGCGTGCCGTCCTCGAACTTCAGCAGCTCGTTCGCCATGACCGAGGGCAGACCCTCGACATGGGCGATGCCGTCCGCCGCGTCAGTGACCGTGCCGACCTCTTCCACAGAGGCGGCGTCCGGCTGGTACGACTGGACAAAGTCGGCCAGCGCGTCCCGGATCTCCTCCGGACGGATCGTAAGCTCCGCCATCAGGCTTCCCTGCTCTCCTAGTTTGCGATCCTCGGCCCGCCATTGAGGGCCGCAAGTACTCGACTCTCGGCCGGGTCGTATGAACCGGCCGTACGTTTTCCCGACTCCGGTGGAGCCGGTTTCCCGACCGAGGGTCGGATGTGCTGCTCGGGTGGTGCTCAGCCTTCGAGCGACTGACGAGCGCCTTCGAGGCGGCTCGACACCGTGCCGTCGATGATCTCGTCACCGATCTGCACCCGGATACCGCCGACGACCTCGGGGTCGACGTCGATGTTCAGGTGGACCCGGCGGCCGTACAGCCGGCCGAGAGCACCCGCCAGGCGCTCCTTCTGGCCGTCCGACAGCGGGACCGCCGTGGCGACCTGGGCCACCACACGGTCACGCCGGGCGGCGGCGAGCTTGGAGAAGGACTCCAGCCCCTGCTCCAGGCTACGGCCACGCGGGTTGTTGACCAGGCTGGTGACGAGCCGCACGGTGCCCGCGTAGGCGCGGCCGCCGAGCAGCTTCTTGATCAGGGCCGCCTTGGCGCCGGCGCCGGCCTTGGGCTCGGTGAGCGCGGAACGCAGCTCGTGCGAGCCGCTCACCACCCGGCCGAACCGGAACAGCTCGTCCTCGACGTCGTCCAGGGCACCGGCCTTGTCGGCTGCGATGACCTCGGCGTACGCGGCCAGCTGCTCCGTGGAGTCGACCAGGTCACGGGCGCCCGACCAGCGGGACCGGACCAGGCCGGACAGCAGGTCGACCGTCTCGCCGGAGACCTGGCCGGTCAGCAGCGAGGAGGCCAGCTGCGCCTTGTCCTGGCCCGACCGCGACGGGTCGGTCAGCACGCGGCGGAGCGACACCTCGCGGTCCAGCAGGGCCGTGACGGCGGTGAGCTCCTCGGCGAGCTTGGCCGCGTCCACCGAGGTGGAGTCGGTCAGGCTCTCCAGGTTCTGCCGCCCGGCGGCGAGTGCCTCGCGGCTGGCGCCGATCACTTGGCCGCACCCTGAGCAGCGGTGGCCTTGGCCTCCAGCTCGTCCAGGAAGCGGTCCACGACACCGCTCTGCCGCGCGTGGTCCTCAAGGGACTCACCCACGATGCGGGACGCCAGCTGGGTGGCCAGCGAGCCCACGTCCTGGCGCAGGGCGGCGGTCGCCTGCTTCTTGTCGGCCTCGATCTGGGCGTGGCCGGCCGCGACGATGGCCTCGCGCTGACGCTTGCCCTCCTCGCGCATCTCGGCGAGCTGGGCGGCGCCCTGCTCGCGAGCCTGCTCGATGATGCGAGCAGCCTCGTGACGCGCCTCGCCGAGCTCGGCACGGTACTGCTCAAGCGTGGCCTGAGCCTCGGCCTGAGCGGCCTCGGCACGCTCCATGCCGCCCTCGATCGCGTCCCGGCGCTCCGACAGCACCTTCTCGATGCTGGGGAGGAGCTTCTTGCCGAGGAACCCGAAGACGATGAAGAAGCAAAGCAGGCCGATGATGACCTCGGGCCACGCGGGGAGGAGGGGGTTCATCTCCTCCCCCTCCTGCGCGAGGAAGACCACGGGGTTCATATCTGAACCTTTCGTCGAAACTGGCTACCGATGTGCCGAACTACTTGCCGAACACGAACGGCATGACGATGCCGATGAGCGCGAGCGCCTCGGTCACGGCCAGACCGATGAACATGTTGGTGCGGACCAGGCCGGCGGCCTCGGGCTGGCGGGCCATGGCCTGGACGCTGTTACCGAAGATGAGGCCCAGACCGATGCCGGGGCCGATGGCCGCGAGACCGTAGCCGATGGAAGCGACGGAACCGGAGACCTCAGCGAGGTTCTGCATCTCAAACTGTCCTTATGCGTGGTGGAACCGGTGGTGGTTGGCCACCGGGAGTCTTTGTCGGGTATTGCCCGCGCGGATCGGCGCCGTCGCTCCGGCGCCGGTTCGGCGTCAGTGCGCTTCTTCGAGCGCTCCGCCGATGTACGTGCTGGCGAGGAGCACGAAGATGTATGCCTGCAGGAACTGGATCAGCAGCTCGAAGGCGGTCAGCGCGATCGTCACGGTGAACGAGGCGCCCGCGTACAGCGCGCCGACGCTCGGGCTGAGCAGGTACCAGGAGGCGACCGAGAACATCACGATCAGCAGGTGTCCCGCGAACATGTTCGCGAACAGTCGGACCGCGAGCGTGAAGGGCCGCAGGAAGATGTTCGAGACGAACTCGATCGGCACCAGGATGAACATGACCCAGCCGGGCACGCCCGACGGCCAGCACAGGTTCTTCAGACCGCCCACGAAACCGTGCGTCTTGAAGGTCAGCCCCATGTAGGTGACCCAGACGATCAGGGCCAGCGCTGCGGGGAAGGCGATGTTGGCGGCAGCCGGGTACTGGACGAACGGGACGATCGACATCACGTTCAGGAGCCAGATGAAGAAGAACAGCGACACCATCATGGGGACGTACTTCTCGCCCCGCTTGCCGATGGAGTCGAGCACGATGCTTCGCTTGACGAACTCGTAACCGATCTCACCGACCAGCTGGAGCTTGCCCGGCACGAGCTTCGGCTTGGCGAAAGCAGCCCAGAAGAAACCGATGACCAGCAGCGCGACGATCATCGAAAGGAGCATCGGCTTGTTGAACTCGATGCTGCCAATCGTGAAGATCGGCTTGAACTGGAACTCGTTCAGGCCGGGCGCCGGGAAGCCGCAGCCGGAGAACAGGTGGCAGTTGGCCTCGGAGGCGAGCTGCGTGAGCCTGTCAGCACTCACCACGGACTCCTTCGTCGTGACACATAGTTACGGCAACCTCGGTGTGTCGGCGCGGCTCTCGGCCACGGTGCGGCACTTTGACTGGATTCTTGTCTCGCGCGCCGGCCGCAACGGGGCCCGGCGCCGAAGCGCGGCCCTCGTCTGGCCGACGATGTGAAGACGTGGGGTGCTGGAGCGCCATCCGTCCGGTCAGTGGAACGATCCCGCCGCAAGCCACACCCCGTGGCTGTCCCGGACGATAGCAGTCCGTCGACCGGGCACCGGACACCGCCCCCTCTTCGGGAGGGGGCGAGGACAGCATCACGGTTGACGCTCCGGGGGATCCCCCTTCTTGGAGGAGGAACCGGTCTCCACATAGAAGATCTTGGCCTTCATGCCGATCCGGACCACCGCCCCCGTCCAGACCAATGTGCAACCCAGTACGGTGAAGCCGAAGACCTTGGTGTCGAAGGCGGTCGTGTTCTTGAAGACCGCCAGCACGATCCCCACCAGCAGGATCTGAGCCATGTAGACCGACATGGCCACCGGTAGCAGGAGCTGGGGGTTTCCCCTGCTCAGGCGATCGACAGCGGCTTGGCCGACGCTGAAGAACGCCATCACCAGCACTGCTGCGAACAGGGCACCGTACAGCCCCTTGATTCCCACCACGATGGTCGAGATCGTCATGGCGACGACCCCGGCGACCGCGGTGGGGATTGCGGCGCCTCGGATGATCCGGGCGTCATGGGACGGCATGTCGGCAACTCCGGCGGCATGTCGGGCAAACGGACGTCGAGCAGCGTGAACACCTGACGAGTGCTCACATCCAGGAACGGGAGGATGACCTTCGTGGATCGGAGTCCTCTTTGCGCAGAGGCTCTCGACCAGGCCCGGGCTCCTCGTGAACGGTATCACAAGCTATTTGATGTGGTCTTTACCCTATGCATGTGCTGCTCGCCACACGGACTCCCGGCAAAGTCACCCGAACAGACGAGGCGAGGAGCTGACGGCTCCGCCGAAAGTGTCCGCCCGCGTCGGCGCCCGGGTGCGGTCAGCCCCGGCCGCGCGGCCGGTGGCCGACCGCGCCGGCCCCGTCCCCCAAGCGCCTGAGCGCCTCCTCGTCCACCGCCGGGAAGTCGTCCTGCGAGGCCGGGGCAGGTGCGGCCGGGTCGGCGTCGCCCCCGGCGGGCGACGGCTCGTCGGCGACCCGCACCGCCCTCGGAACCGGGCGGCGGCGGTAGCGCGGCGGCACGAAGGCCTGCACCGCGCGGGGGGCCCGCGGCCGGAACCGCGGGGTGAGCAGCACCACCAGGCCGACCAGGCAGAGCCCGGCCAGCGTGAGGACGACGGTGCGGCCGGTGTTGGTGACCGAGAAGGCGACGGTCCCGAAGGCGATCAGCGCGGCCCAGAAGTACATGATCAGTACGGCGCGGCTGTGCGAGTGGCCGACCTGGAGCAGCCGGTGGTGCAGGTGCCGCTTGTCGGCGGCGAACGGGGACTGGCCCGCCCAGGTGCGGCGGACCACCGCGAGCAGCAGGTCCGCCAGCGGCAGCGCGATGACCGTCAGCGGCAGCAGCAGCGGGATGTAGATCGGCACCAGGGCGTGCACGGTGGCGGTCTGCGAACCCAGCTCGCTGGTGATGAGGTCGGGGTCGACCCGGCCGGTGATCGAGATCGCGGCGACGGCCAGCATCAGGCCGAGCATCATCGACCCGGAGTCGCCCATGAAGATCCGGGCCGGGTGCATGTTGTGCGCCAGGAAGCCCAGGCACATGCCGATCAGCAGCACGCTGAACAGCACGGCGGGGGCGGCGTCGGTGATCGTGTACCCGTACCAGAGCCGGTAGGAGTACAGGAAGAAGGCCATCGCGGCGATGCAGACCATGCCGCCGGCCAGGCCGTCCAGGCCGTCGATGAAGTTCACCGCGTTGACCATGACGACGACCATGACCACCGAGATGACCATGCCCTGGGTCGGGCTGAGCGCGACCGGCCCGACACCCGGCACCGGCAGGGTGATCACCGTGACGCCCTGCCAGACCATCACGCCCGCGGCGATCATCTGGCCGCCGAGCTTCACCAGGGCGTCCACGCCCCACTTGTCGTCCAGCACGCCGAGCAGCCACATGATGCCGGCGCCGGAGAGCAGCGCCCGGATGTCGGTGCCCTGGGAGAACACCTTGCTCAGGTTGTCGAGCTGGGAGGCGACCAGGATGCCCGCGCAGAGTCCGCCGAACATGGCGATGCCGCCGAGCCGTGGCGTGGGCTCGCGGTGCACGTCGCGCGCGCGGACCGGGGGCATCGCCCCCGCCGCGATGGCGAACTTCCGGACCGGGCCGGTCAGCAGGTAGGTGACGGCCGCGGTGCAGAACAGCACCAGCAGATACTCACGCACCACTGGCCTCCTGCAGCGCTGTCCGACGGGTGGGTACCGAAGGTACTCCCCTGCCTGTCCGGGGTTCGAGGTGCGTCGCCACGGCACACACCTTATTGAGTCCGACGCCGGGGGCGCGCATCGCGGTTCGCCCTACCGGGTAGGAGATTCGGATCTGCGGTCAGCGGCGCCCGGCGAACGCCCGCGCCAGCTCCCGGACCCGCTCCGCGACCCGGACGTCCGTGCCGTCCGCGAGCAGTCGTCCGATCAGCCCCGCGATCTCCGCCAGCTCCGGCTCGCCCATGCCCTGCGAGGTCACCGTGCCGGTGCCGAGCCGGATTCCGGAGGCCTCCGACGGCGGCGCCTCGTCGTACGGCAGCGCGCACTTGCCGAGCAGCAGCCCGGCGGCCGCGCACCGGCGCTCCGCCTCGGCGCCGCTGACCCCGAGCGGGCCGACGTCGGCGGTCACCAGGTGGGTGTCGGTGCCGCCGGTCAGCGGACGCGCGCCGGCCTGCGCGAGCCCCGCCGCCAGCACCCTCGCGCCGGCCACCGCACGGTGTGCGTAGGCCCGGTAGGCGGGCGTCGCGGCCTCGGCCAGCGCGACGGCCTTGCCGGCCACCTCGTTCATCGCGGCGCCGCCCTGGCTGAACGGGAAGACCGCCCGGTCGACCCGCTCGGCCAGCTCCGCGGTGCACAGCAGCAGGCCCCCGCGCGGGCCGCGGAGCAGCTTGTGGGTGGCCGCGACGGTGACGTCCGCGTACGGCACCGGGGACGGCGCCACGCCGGCCGCGATCAGGCCGGTGGTCTGGGCGGCGGCGGCCACCAGGTAGGCGTCCGTCTCGTCGGCGATCTCCCGGAAGGCGGCCCAGTCCGGGTGCCGCGGGTAGGAGATGGATCCGGCCACGATCGCCTTCGGGCGGTGGCGCAGGGCCAGCTCGCGGACCTGGTCGAGGTCGATCAGCCCGTCCTCGCGGCGCACGCCGTAGCCGACGAAGTCGAACCAGCGGCCGGAGAAGTTGGCCCGCGAGCCGCAGCTGAGGTGGCCGCCGTGCTCCAGCGACATCGCGAGCACCACGTCGCCGGGCCGCAGCAGCGCGGCGTAGGCGGCCAGCATCGCCGAGGTGCCGGAGCGCGGCTGCACATTGGCGTGCGGGGCGGAGAACAGCGCACGGGCCCGGTCGATCGCCAGCAGCTCGGCGGCGTCGGCGAGCGCGCACCCGGTGTGGTGGCGGCGGCCGGGGTAGCCCTCGGCGTACTTGTCGATCAGCGGGCCGGTGAGGGCCGCCAGGACGGCCGGACCGGTGAGGTTCTCCCCCGCCAGCAGCTGGATCGTCTCGGCCCTCCGCTCGGCCTCGGCGGCCAGCAGGTCGGCCACCTGCGGATCGGCCCGGAGGAGGGCCGCGGAGCGGGCTCCGGTGGTGTCGACGGGGCCGGTCGCTGCATCGGTGACGGTCATGGCGGGGGCTCCCGGGCGCGTCGGGTCGGATCCCTCCAGCGTAGGACCGGCCCCGCGCCCCGGCACGGCGGCGCGTGCCGGGCTACCCCCGGGTGGGCGCGCGGGGAGAATTGCGGGAGCGAGCCAGGGCGCGCCGGCGCCGGGAGGATGAAGCGGGGGAGCGACGAAGGGGCCGGGCCTCAGAGCAGGGCCCGGACTCCGGTGAGGGCCGTGACGACGGGGTCGACGGCGTGGAATATCTCCTCGCCGCAGTTGCGGAACATCCCGATCGGGGCGCCGTAGGGGTCGTGCAGTTCGTCCGCCTCGGGGTCGGCGGCCAGCAGCCAGCCGCGCAGCGCGGCGGCGGCGCGCACCAGCGCGCGGGCGCGCTCGGTGACGTCCGCGCCGCGCCGCGGGTCCGGCAGGGTGCCGGGGTCGATCGTGCGGACCAGCCGGGTGAACTCCTTCAGGGTGAAGGTGCGCAGCCCCGCCTCGTGGCCCATCGAGATGACCTGGGCCCGGTGGTCCAGGGTCGCGGTGAGCACCAGGTCGGCCTCGACCACGTGCTCGTCCAGCAGTTCGCGGCCGGTGAAGCCGCCGCTGTCGGCGCCGTACTCGTCCAGCACCGTGGCGGCGTGCTCCTCCATCGGCGCGCCCACGTGGCCCCAGGTGCCGGCCGACTCGACCAGGATGCGCCCGGCCACCCGGGGGTTGAGCCGGGTGTCCAGCTCACGCCGGGTGAGCCGCTCGGCGATCGGCGAGCGGCAGATGTTGCCGGTGCAGACGTACAGGATGCGGAAGTGGTCCAGCGGCCTGGGGCCCACGCTCAGGTACGGCGATATGCCGGGCCCGGCATGGAGGGAGGCGGCCGTCAACTGCCGGCCTCCAGGTCGGGGACGACCTCCCTCAGCTGCTCGGCGGAGACCGCGCCGGCCCGCAGCAGCACCGGTACCTTGCCGGTGACGTCGACGATCGACGAGGCCTGGGCGTGGTCGGCGGTGCCGCCGTCCAGGTAGACCGAGATGGCGTCGCCGAGCTGCTGCTGGGCCTCGTCGCAGGTGGCCGGGGACGGGCCGCCGGTCCGGTTGGCACTGGAGACGGCCATCGGCCCGGTGGCGTTCAGCAGCTCGATGGCGACCGGGTGCAGCGGCATCCGGACGGCGACGGTGCCCCGGGTGTCGCCGAGGTCCCAGCGCAGCGAGGGCTGGTGCTTGGCGACCAGGGTGAGCCCGCCCGGCCAGAACGCGTCGACGAGCTCCCAGGCCTGCTCGGAGAAGTCGGTGACCAGGCCGTGCAGGGTGGTCGGCGAGCCGACCAGCACCGGCGAGGGCATGTTGCGGCCGCGGCCCTTGGCGGCGAGCAGCGCGCCCACGGCCTCCGGCGAGAAGGCGTCCGCCCCGACGCCGTACAGGGTGTCGGTGGGCAGCACGACGAGTTCGCCGCGGCGGATGGCCGAGGCGGCCTCGCGCAGGCCGGTGGCGCGGTCCCCGGCGTCGGCACAGTCGTAGCGGCGGCTCATCGGTGCGGTCCCCTTCCGGACGGGCTCATGACGTGGTTCACAGCGACGCCTTGCGCGCCGTGGTGAAGCGGGGGCGGTTGTTCAGGTCCCGGTGGTCGGCGGCGTCGGTCCAGCCGCCCTCCTCGTTGAAGATCCACGGGACCTGGCCGCCCTGGGTGTCGGCGTGCTCGATCACCACTGCGCCGCCCGGGCGCAGCAGGCGGGCGGCGACCCGCTCGATGCCGCGGATGGTGTCGAGGCCGTCCTCGCCGGAGAACAGCGACATCTGCGGGTCGTGGTCGCGGGCCTCCGGCGCGACGTACTCCCACTCGGTGAGCGGGATGTACGGCGGGTTGGAGATCACCAGGTCGAAGCGGCCGTCCCAGGCGCGGTCGTCCTCGAAGGCCCGGGTGGCGTCCCCCTCGTGCAGGGTGACCCTGGCGCGGTCGGGCGAGGCCTCGATGTTGCGCCGGGTGTACGGCAGCGCGCCCTCGTCGAGCTCGAAGGCGTGCACGGTGGAGCGCGGCAGCTCCTGGGCGAGGGCGAGCGCGATGGCGCCGGAGCCGGAGCACAGGTCGACGACCAGCGGCTCGGCGACGTCCATCTCGCGGACCGCGTCTATGGCCCACTCGACGACCGTCTCGGTCTCCGGGCGGGGCACGAACACGCCCGGCCCGACCTCCAGTTCGAGGTAGCGGAAGAAGGCGCGGCCGGTGATGTGCTGGAGCGGCTCGCGGGCCTCGCGGCGGGCGACCGCCTCCCAGTACCGGGCGTCGAAGTCGCCGTCCTGGACGGTGTGCAGCTGGCTGCGCTTGACGTTGTGGACGTGGGCGGCGAGCTCCTCCGCGTCGAAGCGCGGCGACGGCACGCCGGCCGCGGCCAACCGCTGGGTGGCCTGGGCCACCTCCGCGAGTAGCAGGTTCATCCGTACGACCTCTTGCTTCCGCTCTCCGGCCTCGACGTCGGGCTCGCCGCCGGTGTCAGTTCTGTTGGGCCGCGGCGAGCTTGGCCGCGGCGTCCGCGTCGACGCAGGACTGGATGACCGCGTTCAGCTCGCCGTCCAGCACCTGGTCCAGGTTGTACGACTTGAAGCCCGTGCGGTGGTCCGAGATGCGGTTCTCCGGGTAGTTGTACGTCCGGATCCGCTCGGAACGGTCCACCGTGCGGACCTGGCTGCGGCGCGCGTCCGAGGCCTCCCGCTCGGCCTCCTCCTGCGCGGCGGCCAGCAGCCGCGAACGCAGGATGCGCATCGCCTGCTCCTTGTTCTGCAGCTGGCTCTTCTCGTTCTGGCAGGACGCCACGATACCGGTCGGCAGGTGGGTGATCCGGACCGCGGAGTCGGTGGTGTTCACCGACTGGCCGCCGGGGCCGGAGGAGCGGTAGACGTCGATCCGCAGGTCGTTGGCGAGGATCTCGACCTCGACCTCCTCGGCCTCGGGGGTGACCAGCACGCCCGCCGCGGAGGTGTGGATGCGGCCCTGCGACTCGGTGGCGGGGACGCGCTGCACGCGGTGCACGCCGCCCTCGTACTTCAGCCGGGCCCAGACGCCCTGGCCGGGCTCGGCGTTGCCCCTGGTCTTCACGGCGACCGAGACGTCCTTGTAGCCGCCGAGGTCGGACTCGTTGGAGTCGATGATCTCGGTCTTCCAGCCGATCCGCTCGGCGTAGCGCAGGTACATCCGGAGCAGGTCGCCGGCGAACAGCGCGGACTCCTCGCCGCCCTCGCCCGCCTTGATCTCCAGGATGACGTCCTTGTCGTCGCTCGGGTCGCGCGGGACGAGCAGCAGCCGCAGCTCCTCGGTCAGCTCCTCGCGGCGGGCCTCGCCGTCCTTCACCTCGGAGAGGAACTCCGAGTCCTCGGCGGCGAGTTCGCGGGCGGCCTCGATGTCCTCGCCGGCCTGCCGCCACGCGCGGTAGACGCGGGTGATCGGGGTCAGCTCGGCGTAGCGCTTGGCCAGCTTGCGGGCGTTGGCCTGGTCGGCGTGGACGGACGGGTCGGCCAGCCTCTTCTCGAGGTCGGCGTGCTCGACGAGGAGCTCTTCGACTGCCTCGAACATGGGGTGGCCTTCTTCCCGGGGATCGTCGTGCGGGGGTGGTTTCGCGGGTGTGTTCGCGGAGGTGCGGGGGGACGCGAACGGCGCCGGTCCCCAAGCACCCCCGGAAACGAGTTCGGGGGCACCGGGAACCGGCGCCGAGGGAGCGCTAGGCCTTCGCGCTGTGCTGCTTGCCGAAGCGGGCCTCGAAGCGGGCCACGCGGCCACCGGTGTCGAGGATCTTCTGCTTGCCGGTGTAGAACGGGTGGCACTGCGAGCAGACCTCGGCGCGGATCTCGCCGCTGGTCTCGGTCGAGCGGGTGGTGAACTCGGCGCCGCAGGTGCAGGTCACACGGGTGACCACGTACTCGGGGTGAACGTTGGGCTTCAAGGGGTTCTCCTAGTGTTCGGGAGGGCACCGGGTCGGCGGCTTGGAATGCCGCTCGTGAACCGGGACCGACGGTCCAGTCTGCCAGGACCGGCCGCCTCTTCCCAAACCGGGGGGCGCCGCCGGATATTCCGGGCCCCCCGCCGGGCCCCCGGCCGACCTTCCCACCGGCCTCCCACCGGCCCCCGCGGACGCCTCAGGGACGCTTGGCGGGCGCCTTCGCCGGAGCCGTGGCGGGCGCCGTGGGGGTGGCCTGGGCGGGGTTCTGCGGCTGGGCGGCGACCACCTCCGCAGGCACCGGCCGGTCGGCCTTGAGGGCCGCCCAGAGCTGGTCCGCCTGGGGCTGGCGCTGGACCACCCGGTCCGGGGCGCCCGGAGCCGCCGCCACCGGCAGGGTGACCATGGCGAGCTGGTCCGGCCCGATGCCCTTGAGCTCCTGGGCCAGTCCGACCAGCGAGTTGACCGAGGCGAGCGCGGAGTCGGTGGTGATCGAGCGGGTCAGGGTGTCGCCGACCGACCAGAGCTTGACCGGGTTGCCCAGCAGCCCGACGCCGCCGGCCTGCCGCAGCAGCGAGCGGACCATCTGCTTCTGCAGCTCGATCCGGCCGAGGTCGCTGCCGTCGCCGACGCCGTGCCGGGTGCGGACGAAGGCGAGCGCCTGCTGCCCGTCCAGGTGGTGCTCGCCGGCCGGGAGGTCCAGGCCGCTGTCCTTGTCGTGGATGGCCACCGTGGTGGTCACGGTGACCCCGCCTATCGCGTCCACCAGCCGGGCGAAGCCGTTGAAGTCCACTTCGACGTAGTGGTCCATCCGCAGCCCGCTGAGCTGTTCCGCGGTCTTGACCGCACAGGCCGCGCCGCCGGCCTCGTAGGCGCTGTTGAACATCGCGCGCTTGGCGGCCGGCACCGCCTTGCCCTGGGGGCTCGTGCACTCGGGGCGCGCGACGAGGGTGTCGCGCGGGATGGACACCACGTCGGCGCGCGAGTGGTCCTGGCTGACGTGCACCACCATCGCCGTGTCCGAGCGGGCGGTGCCGCCGGTGTCGCCGCCGGCGAGGTCCGCGTTGCCGCCGGAGCGCGAGTCGGAGCCGAGCACCAGCAGGTTGAAGGAGCCGTCGGTGGCGGCCGGCGGGCGGGCGGTGCCGAGCCGGGCGTCGATGTCGACGCTCTTGAGGTTGCCGTCCAGCCGCAGGTAGGCGTACCCGGCCGCCCCGGCCCCCAGCACGACGAGGGCGGCGACGGCGCACGCGGCCGCGCGCAGGAGCTTGCGACGGCGGCTCGGGACCCTCTTGTGTTCGGCCATACGGTCCAGAGTAAATCGGACAAGCCACCGAAATAGCCCCAATCCGTCCCGAGTCCGGAACAAACCGTACCGGGAACGGCAACGGGCCCCGGACCGCTCGCGCGGTCCGGGGCCCGGGTGTGCTTCGACGCGCCCTACGACGTCAGTCGCCCGACCCGGGGGTCGTCTTGGCGATCTGCATCAGGAACTCGGCGTTGCTCTTGGTCTGCTTCATCTTGTCCAGCAGCAGCTCGATCGCCTGCTGCGAGTCGAGCGCGTGCAGCACCCGGCGCAGCTTCCAGACGATGGCGAGCTCCTCGCTGCCGAGCAGGATCTCCTCCTTGCGGGTGCTGGAGGCGTCCACGTCGACGGCCGGGAAGATGCGCTTGTCCGAGAGCTTCCGGTCGAGCTTGAGCTCCATGTTGCCGGTGCCCTTGAACTCCTCGAAGATCACCTCGTCCATCCGCGAGCCGGTCTCGACCAGCGCGGTGGCCAGGATGGTCAGCGAGCCGCCGTTCTCGATGTTGCGCGCGGCGCCGAAGAACTTCTTCGGCGGGTACAGCGCGGTCGAGTCGACACCACCGGACAGGATGCGGCCGGAGGCCGGCGCCGCCAGGTTGTAGGCGCGGCCCAGACGGGTGATCGAGTCCAGCAGGATCACCACGTCGTGGCCCAGCTCCACCAGGCGCTTGGCGCGCTCGATGGCCAGCTCGGCGACCGTGGTGTGGTCCTCCGCCGGGCGGTCGAAGGTCGAGGAGATGACCTCGCCCTTCACCGACCGCTGCATGTCGGTGACCTCCTCCGGACGCTCGTCGACCAGGACGACCATCAGGTGGCACTCGGGGTTGTTGTGGGTGATCGCGTTGGCGACCGCCTGGAGCACCATCGTCTTGCCGGTCTTCGGCGGCGCGACGATCAGACCGCGCTGGCCCTTGCCGATCGGCGACACCAGGTCGATGATCCGGGTGGTCAGCACGCCCGGGTCGGTCTCCAGGCGCAGCCGCTCCTGCGGGTAGAGCGGGGTCAGCTTGTTGAACTCGGGGCGGCCGCGGCCGCTCTCCGGGTCCATGCCGTTGACCGAGTCCAGCCGCACCATGGCGTTGAACTTCTCGCGGCGCTCGCCCTCGCGCGGCTGACGCACCGCGCCGGTGATGGCGTCGCCCTTGCGCAGGCCGTTCTTGCGGACCTGGGCGAGCGAGACGTAGACGTCGTTCTGGCCCGGCAGGTAGCCGGAGGTGCGCACGAACGCGTAGTTGTCGAGGATGTCGAGGATGCCCGCGACCGGGATCAGGACGTCGTCCTCGCCGATCTGCGGCTCGGTGCCGCCGGTCTCGAAGCCCTCGCGGCGGCCACGGCCCCGGCGGTCGCGGTAGCGGCCCCGGCGGCCGCGGCGGCCGTCACCGTACTCGTCGTCCTCGAAGCCGCCCTGCTGCGCCTGCGGCTGGGCCTGCTGGCCGCCCTGGCGGCTCGGCTGGGCCTCGCCCTGGGCGCTCTGCTGCTGGGGCTGGCGCTCGGTGCGGTCACGCCGGTTGCGGCGGTCGCGGCGCGACTCGCGCCCCTCGCCGTCCTGGCCGGCCTGGGCCTCGGCGGCCTCCTGGCGGCCCTCACGCTCGCCGCCGTCACGGCGCTCGCGGCGCTCACGGCGGTCGCGGCGGGTCTCGCGGCTCTCCTCGCGGCCCTCGAAGGCGCGGGCACCCTCGGTGCGGGCCTCGGCCGGCTTGGCCTCGGTCGCCACGGCGGCGGGTGCCTCGGCGGCGGTCTCGGCGGTCGGGGCGCCGGCGGCCGAGGTGGCCCGGCGGCGGGTGCGCTCGGTGCGGGCGGGCGCGGCGGTCTCGGCGGCGGCCTGGACCGGGATCTCGATCTGGGCCTGCGCCTCGGCGGCGGCGGCCGGGGCCTCGGCCCGGGCGGCGGCGGCCTTGCTGGTCCGGCGGGCCGGCTTCTCGGCCGGCTCGGCGGTCTCGGCCTTCGCGGCGCGCTTGGCGGCCGGAGCGGCGGTAGCGCCGGCGAGCAGCGGGTCGCCGCCGCTCTTCTCCTTGATGGTCTCGATCAGCTGGCTCTTGCGCATGCGTCCGGTACCGGTGATGCCCAGGTCCGCGGCGAGCTTCTGCAGCTCGGCCAGGACCATGCCGTCCAGGCCCGCGGCGGCGGTACGACGGCGCCGCGCCGGGGCCGCGGGGGCGGCGGCTGCGTCCGACGCGTCGGCGTCCGGGCGCGCGCCCATCAGATCGGTGGTGTCGCTCACTAAGGGTCCTTCCCTGGAGCGGACGTCGGCCTGTCTGGCTCGGCGACCGGTTGTGCTGTCCTGACCAACGCTCGACTGCGTCGGTCCGAGGCGGTGATCCCCCGAATGGCGCTGGGTGCCAGTCGGGAGAGAGCTACGAGGTGCGGTGCTAGAAGCACGGTGGTGCTGAGTGGCGTGGCGGGACGGTCGTGTCACGACCCTCCCCCCGGCCGCCGGCCGGGAGGTGCCCCCACGCTGCCTGCGAATCCCGGGCCCCCGTCGCGTGACGGTGGCCCGCGCTCCGCCCGTCCTGGCCTCTAGGTGGGAGGTCGCGGGTGGGAGTCAGGTGCCGTCACGGCTTCGGGATGCGGCCGCAAGTCGCGCAGGCAGGCTGCGTACGCGCTGCGGTGGGCTCCCGGAGAATCGTCGCCCCGTACATCGCCGGGACTCCGCTGGTGCGGAGTGCTGGGATCGGGACGCGGCGCACCGAGCCCCGGAGGGCACCTGGTGCAGCAATGAGGTTAACACTACCGACCCCCTCAGACATTCCCCAGCCTTGCGCTTGCCAATCGTGTCCGGACGGTCCGGCCCGGACGGCGTGCTCAGACGTCGAGCGGGAGCACCGCGGCGCCGGTCCGGTCGAGTTCCAGCCGGTGCGCGGCGAACACCGGGCCGCCGGAGCCGTGGTCGCCGGCGAAGCCCAGGACCTTCTGCACCCCGGCCTCGTCGGTGAGCGCGAGCACGGTCGGGCCGGCGCCGGAGATCACCGCGGGCACGCCCTCGGCGCGCAGCCCGGCCACCAGAGCGGCGCTGTCCGGCATCGCGGAGGCCCGGTAGTCCTGGTGGATCCGGTCCTCGGTGGCGGTCAGCAGCAGGTCCGGCCGGCGGGTCAGCGCCTCGACCAGCAGCGCGGAGCGGCCGGCGTTGGCGGCGGCGTCGGCCAGCGGGACGGTCCTGGGCAGCAGGCCGCGGGCGGTCTCGGTGAGCACCTCGGTCGCCGGGACGAACACCACCGGGACGACCTCGGCGGCCGGCTCCAGGGCGATCGCCCGGGCGGTGTCCTCCTCGGTCCACGCCACGGTGAAGTTGCCCCGCAGGCAGGCCGCCACGTTGTCCGGGTGGCCCTCCAGCTCGGACGCGAGGGCCAGCAGGGCGTCGTCGTCCAGGGCGGACGGTCCGCCGATGGTGACGGCCCGGGCGGCGACGATGCCGGCGCAGATCGCGGCGGACGAGGAGCCCAGGCCGCGGCCGTGCGGTATCCGGTTGGCGCAGACCACTTCGAGGCCGCGCGGCTGGCCGCCGAGGCGGTCGAAGGCGGCGCGCATCGAGCGGACCAGCAGGTGGCGCTCGTCCCGCGGAAGGGTGTCGGCCCCCTCGCCGGCGATGTCGACGGAGAGCCCGGAGTCGGCGACCCGGACGACCACGTCGTCGTACAGACCCAGTGCGAGTCCGAAGGCGTCGAAACCCGGGCCGAGGTTGGCACTGGTCGCGGGAACCCGGACCCGGACGGCGGCGGCACGGAACGCAGGACCGGCCATGCGGTGGACTCTCCTGGGGAAATCGGGCGGCGCGAAGCGCGTCGGTGCGAGGGTGGGGGGGGGGCCGCGGGCCCCGGCCGGGGCGGACGGTCACAGTCGATGGTGCGGCCCCCGACGGGGCCGGACCCGGGGCATGTGCCACACGGCCGGACCCAGAGTATCGAAGAGAGGTTCCACAGCGGTACACCCCGTGGGCCTTCGGTCTGGTGTGTTGCCGCTTCTGGCCGGAATGCATGCGGGAATCGGATCGGAAAGCGCCGGTGAATTGACACAAAAGTGTCAGTCAAGAACGTAAACCGGGCCGACCCCCGAAAGGGTCGGCCCGGTGGGGGGACGGGCCCCCGGGTCGGGTGGGGCTAGTCGAGCAGGCCCAGGCGCTGCGCGGCGGCCTCGGGGTCGATCGGGACGATCTGCGGCTGCGGCGCGCCGGCCACCGCCCAGTCGGGGTCCTTGAGGCCGTTGCCGGTCACGGTGCAGACGATCCGCTGGCCCGGGTCGACCAGGCCGGCCTCCGCCTTGGCCAGCAGGCCGGCCACCGAGGCGGCCGAGGCGGGCTCCACGAAGACGCCCTCCTGGGAGGCCAACAGGCGGTACGCGGAAAGGATCTGACGGTCGGTGACCTTGTCGATCAGGCCACCCGACTCGTCCCGCGCGGCGAGCGCGAAGTCCCAGGAGGCCGGGTTGCCGATCCGGATCGCGGTGGCGATGGTCTGCGGCTTGAGCACCGGGGCGCCGTCCACGATCGGGGCCGAGCCGGAGGCCTGGAAGCCCCACATCCGCGGGGTGCGGGCGGCCAGGCCGTCCGCCGCGTACTCGCGGTAGCCCTTCCAGTACGCGGTGATGTTGCCCGCGTTGCCGACCGGCAGCACGTGGATGTCCGGTGCGTCGCCGAGCATGTCGACGATCTCGAAGGCGGCGGTCTTCTGGCCCTCGATGCGGACCGGGTTCACCGAGTTGACCAGCGCCACCGGGTACTTCTCGGACAGTTCACGCGCAAGGGTGAGGCAGTCGTCGAAGTTCCCGTCCACCTGGAGGATCTTCGCGCCGTGCACCAGCGCCTGGCCCATCTTGCCGAGGGCGATCTTGCCCTGCGGGACGAGCACCGCCGACACCATCCCGGCCCGCACCGCGTAGGCCGCGGCGGAGGCCGAGGTGTTGCCGGTGGAGGCGCAGATGACGGCCTGGGCGCCGTCCTCCTTCGCCTTGGAGATGGCCATCGTCATGCCGCGGTCCTTGAAGGACCCGGTCGGGTTGGCGCCCTCGACCTTGAGGTAGACCTCGCAGCCGGTGCGCTCGGAGAGCACCTGGGCGGGGACCAGCGGGGTGCCGCCCTCCAGCAGGGTGACCACCGGGGTCGCCGCGCTGACCGGCAGACGGTCCCGGTACTCCTCGATCAGGCCACGCCATTGGTGGGTGTGGGTGCCACGGGCGGCGTTCTCGGCAACGCTGCTCATCATCTGTTCCTATTCCCCTTCGACCCGCATGATGCTGGCCACGTCGCGCACGCTGTCGAGTGCGCGGAGCTTGTCCACCGTCGCCGACAGCGCGGCGTCGGTGGCGCGGTGGGTGACCACGACGAGCGAGGCGTCGCCGTCGCGGCCCTGCTGGCGCACGGTGTCGATGGAGACGCCGTGCTCGGCGAAGACGGAGGCGACCTGCGCGAGCACGCCCGCGCGGTCGTCGACGTCCAGGCTGACGTGGTAGCGGGTGACGACCTCGTCCATCGGCTTGGCCGGCAGCCTGGTGTACACCGAGTCGCCGGGGCCGGTGGCACCGGCGAGCTTGTTGCGGCAGACCGCGACGAGGTCGCCGAGCACCGCGGAGGCGGTCGGCGCGCCGCCCGCCCCCGGGCCGTAGAACATCAGCCGGCCGGCCGCCTCGGCCTCCACGAACACCGCGTTGTACGCCTCGCGGACCGAGGCCAGCGGGTGCGACAGCGGGATCATCGCCGGGTGGACGCGCGCGGTGACCGACTCGCCGTCGGCGGCCCGCTCGCAGATCGCCAGCAGCTTGACCACGCAGCCCATCGCCTTGGCGGAGGCGATGTCGGCGGCGGTGACCTCGGTGAGGCCCTCGCGGTAGACGTCCGCCGCGGTCACCTTGGTGTGGAAGGCGATGCCGGCCAGGATCGCGGCCTTGGCGGCGGCGTCGAAGCCCTCCACGTCGGCGGTCGGGTCGGCCTCGGCGTAACCGAGCGCGGTGGCCTCCTCCAGCGCCTCCGAGTACCCGGCGCCGGTGGTGTCCATCTTGTCGAGGATGAAGTTGGTGGTGCCGTTGACGATGCCGAGCACCCGGTTGACCCGGTCGCCGGCCAGCGACTCGCGCAGCGGGCGCAGCAGCGGGATCGCGCCGGCCACCGCGGCCTCGTAGTAGAGGTCCACGCCTGCCTCGGCCGCCGCCGCGTGCAGCTCGGTGCCGTCCTTGGCGAGCAGCGCCTTGTTGGCGCTGACCACCGAGGCGCCCTGCTCGAACGCCGACAGGATGAGGTGTTTGGACGGCTCGATGCCGCCCACGACCTCGATCACCACGTCGATGTCGCCCCGGTTCACCAGGGCCTCGGCGTCGGTGGTCAGCAGGTGCTCGGGCACCCCCGGGCGGGGGCGGCCGGCCCGGCGGACCGCGATGCCGGCGAGCTCGACCGGCGCGCCGATGCGCGCGGCGAGGTCGGCGGCGTCTGTCGTCATGATGCGCGCCACCTCGGAGCCCACCACACCACAGCCCAGCAACGCCACCTTCAGCGGCCGCGTACGCATCATCCGACTCCGCTCATTCATCGTGCTTCGGTCGTTCCGGCGGGTTTTTCGGGGGCCCGCCGGACTTTCGGTTCCTACCAGTCTCCGGGACTTTCCGTACGGATCTACGGTCGTTCCATGATCTGAGACAAGGATTTCGTCATCCGATATCGAGACGCAGGAGATCCTCCTCCGTCTCGCGCCGGACGATCACCCGGGCCGCGCCGTCACGGACGGCGAGCACGGGGGGCTTGAGGGCGTGGTTGTAGTTGCTCGCCATGGAGCGGCAGTAGGCGCCGGTGGCGGGCACCGCGATGAGGTCGCCCGGGGCGAGGTCGGCCGGCAGGAAGGCGTCCCGGACGACGATGTCGCCGGACTCGCAGTGCTTGCCGACCACCCGCACCAGCATCGGGGCGGCGTCGCTGGTGCGCGACACCAGGGCCACCGAGTACTCGGCGTCGTACAGCGCGGTGCGGATGTTGTCGGACATCCCGCCGTCCACGCTGACGTAGGTGCGCAGGCCCTCCAGCGGCTTGACGGTGCCCACCTCGTACAGGGTGAACGCGGTCGGGCCGACGATCGCCCGGCCCGGCTCCACGCTCAGCCGGGGGGCGGTCAGGTTCGCGGCGGCGCACTCGCGGCGCACGATGTCGGCCAGCGCGGCGGCGATCTCGGCCGGCTCGCGCGGGTCGTCCTCGCTGGTGTAGGCGATGCCGAGGCCGCCGCCGAGGTCGATCTCGGGCAGTTCGACGCCGTGCTCGTCGCGGATCGACGCCAGCAGGCCGACCACCCGGCGGGCGGCCACCTCGAAGCCGGCGGTGTCGAAGATCTGCGAGCCGATGTGCGAGTGGATGCCGCGCAGTTCCAGGCTCGCGCCGTGCGCCAGCACCCGGCGGACCGCCTCGGCGGCCGCTCCCCCGGTCAGTGAGAGGCCGAACTTCTGGTCCTCGTGCGCGGTGGCGATGAACTCGTGGGTGTGCGCCTCGACGCCGACGGTGATCCGGATCAGCACCGGCTGGCGCACGCCCTGTCGGCCGGCGATCGCCGCGAGCCGCTCGATCTCCTCGTAGGAGTCGACCACGATGTGTCCGACCCCGGACTTCACCGCGTGTTCGAGCTCGTCCACCGACTTGTTGTTGCCGTGCAGCGCGATCCGCTCCGGCGGCATCCCGGCGGCCAGTGCCACGGCCAGCTCGCCCGGGCTGCACACGTCCAGGTTGAGCCCCTCCTCGTGCAGCCAGCGCACGACGGCCTTGGAGAGGAAGGCCTTGCCCGCGTAGAAGACGTCGGCGTCCGTGCCGAAGGCCTCGCGCCAGGCGCGCGCCCGGGCCCGGAAGTCGGCCTCGTCCATGACGTACACCGGGGTGCCGAACTCGGCGGCCAGCCGCTTCACGCCGACGCCGCCGACGGTGACCACGCCCTCGGCGTCACGGGCGACGGTCCGCGACCAGACCTTGGGGTCGAGCGCGTTCAGGTCGCTCGGCGGCGCCTGGTAGTGGCCTTCGGGCAGCACGTCGCCGTGCCGGGGACCTGCGGGGTGTGCGGAGCGAGACATGTCGTTGGTTTCCTCGACCTATGGCGAGGGGCGGCGACGGTCCCCGTTGACCGTCCGCCGCCCCCGCTGTGCACATGGGGGTGGTGCCTACATCCGCTCGGGCGCCGAGACGCCCAGCAGCGTCAGGCCGTTCGCGATGACCGTGCGTGTCGCGTCGGCCAGCCAGAGCCGGGCGTGCGTGAGGTCGGTGGCCTCGTCGTCGCCCTTCGGCAGGATCTGGCAGTTGTCGTAGAAGCGGTGGTACTTGCCCGCCAGCTCCTCCAGGTAGCGCGCGACCCGGTGCGGCTCGCGCAGCTCGCCGGCCGTCGCCAGGACGCGCGGGAACTCGCCGAGCTGGCCGAGCAGGTCGGACTCCCACTCGGTGGCGAGCAGTTCGGGTTTGAAATCGGCGGACCGGGTGATGCCCAGCTCGCCCGCCTTGCGCTGGACCGAGCACATCCGGGCGTGCGCGTACTGGACGTAGAAGACCGGGTTCTCGTTGGTCTGGCTGGTCAGCACGTTGATGTCGAGGGTGATGGTGGAGTCGGTGGAGGACCGCGCCAGGGTGTAGCGGGCCGCGTCCACGCCGATCCACTCGACGACGTCGTCGATCGTGATGATGTTGCCGGCCCGCTTGGACATGCGGACCTCCTCGCCGTCGCGCAGCATCTTCACGAACTGGCCGATCCGGACCTCGATGTTGCGGTCCATGTCGTCGCCCGCGCAGGCGGCGATGGCCTTGAGGCGGTTGACGTAGCCGTGGTGGTCCGCGCCCAGCATGTAGACGGAGACCTCGGCGCCGCGGTCGCGCTTGGAGAGGTAGTAGGCGGCGTCGGCGGCGAAGTAGGTGGTGTCGCCGTCGGCCTTGACCAGGACGCGGTCCTTGTCGTCGCCGAAGTCGGTGGTGCGCAGCCAGATGGCGCCGTCCTGCTCGAAGACGTGACCCTGCTCGCGCAGCCGCTCGATGGACTCGCCGACGGCGCCCGAGTCGTGCAGCGACTTCTCCGAGAACCAGACGTCGAAGTGGGTGCCGAACTCGTCCATGGAGCGCTTGATCTCGGCGACCATGAGCTTGAGGCCCTCGGTGCGGAAGACCTGGAGCTGCTCGTCCTCGGACTTCTCCAGCAGGCCGGGGACGGCCCCGGTGATCGCCTTGGCGATGTCGACGATGTACTCGCCGACGTAGCCGCCCTCCGGCACCTCGCGGCCGTTCGCGGCGGCCTGGAGCGAGGCGGCGAACTTGGTGATCTGCACGCCGGCGTCGTTGAGGTAGTACTCGGTGGTGACGTCGGCGCCGGAGGCGCGCAGCACCCGGGCCAGCGAGTCGCCGACGGCGGCCCAGCGGACGCCGCCGATGTGGATCGGGCCGGTCGGGTTGGCGGAGACGAACTCCAGGTTGATCCGCAGGCCCTTGAGCGCCTCGTTGCGGCCGTAGCCCGCGCCCGCCTCGACGATGGTGCGGGCCAGCTCGCCCTGGGTGGCGGTGTCCAGGGTGATGTTCAGGAAGCCCGGTCCGGCGATGTCGACCTCGGCGACGCCGGTGATCCCTCGCAGGCGGTCGGCCAGCACCTCGGCAACGGCTCGCGGCGGCCGGCCGGCCGCCTTGGCGAGCTGGAGGGCCACGTTGGTCGCGTAGTCGCCGTGGTCCCTGTTCTTGGGCCGCTCGACCGTCACGTGCTCGGGCACGGCGACGGCCAGCTCGCCCGCCTCGACGGCGGCGCTCACTGCGGCCTGGACTGCCTGGGAAAGCTCTGCGGGGGTCACGACGCCAAGCGTAGGCGAGAGGGGGAGGGCACCCGCCACTCGGTTTGGCGGTTGAGACGCCGGACACCGTCGCTCAGCCTCGATCGCCCCGATCTGTTCGCTGAGGGCGAAATCCGCCGACGGGGCCGTCGTCCTGGTCCCGGCCGAGTTCCGCCAGCCGCCGCACCAGTGCCACCAGGTCCGCCGGGTCGAAGGGCTTGCCCAGGTAGCCGTCCACCCCGACCGACTCCCCCAGGTCCAGGTCGGCCGGCGTGCAGGCGCTCACGATCGCGATCGGCAGCAGCCGCGTCCCCGGCGCCGCCCGCAGCCGGGCCGCCGTCCGCAGGCCGTCCAGCCGCGGCATCATCACGTCCAGCGTCACCACGTCGGGCTTCACCCGGCGGACCACCTCCAGGCACTCGGCACCGTCGGCGGCGGTCACCACCTCGAAGCCCTCCAGCTCCAGGTTGACCCTGATCAGCTGGCGGATCACCTCGCTGTCGTCCACCACGAGGACCCGCCCGGACACTCCCGACACCTCACCGAGGGTATCGGCGGCCCCGCCGCCCCGTCCGGCCTTTCCGCACTTCCACCGGCCCGCCCGCCCGGCCCCGCGGAAACCCGTGCACGGAGCACGCCCCGGGCCTGGTAGTGTTCTCCACGTCGAAGCGAACGCGACGACAACACCGAGCAAGCCCCCGTAGCTCAGGGGATAGAGCACCGCCCTCCGGAGGCGGGTGCGTAGGTTCGAATCCTACCGGGGGCACTTCGCAAGAAGTGCCGAAGAGGCCCAGGCCAGTGGCGAGTTGCCACCGGACTGGGCCTGATTCGTTTTCCGGCCCCCGCCGGTGGCGCGCCAACCGGCGCCCGGGGCGGCGGAGTTGCCCCGGGCGCCGGGGCGTCAGCCGGCGACGGGGGCGGGCGCGGCGAAGGTCTCGGCGGGCCCGAAGTCGCTGAAGGCCAGCTTCAGCACGTCCTTCCGGCCGTCGACGACCATCGTCTGCTCGACCCGGCGGGTGCGGCCCCGGGCGTCGATCCACTGGTCGAGGTCGATGCCCGTGACGCCCGACGCGGCCAGCATGCGGTGGGCCGCCGGGAGGGGCCCGGCGAGCTGGTCCACCCCGAGGTGGCCGGCGAGGTGGTAGGCCGGCACGCCGTCCGTGCTCTCCATCCCCTTGCGGGCGGACGCGCCCTGGGCGAGCAGCAGCTTGGCGTAGCCGCTGTAGTCGAAGTCCGAGACCTCGGCGCTCCGCGGGGTCCTCAGCCAGGTGCCGGCGTCGTCGTGCCCCCGCACGTACTCCGCGTCCACGGTGGTGACGGTCTCCCGGACGCCTCCGTCCTCGTCCTTGAACTCGTAGCGGCCGGTGAACACGGTGTTGAGGTTGAACCGCGCCGTGATGGCGGACGCGTCCCAGGCATGGGTCGCCCTCACGGTGACCGCGTACGGCTCCTTGCCTCCCTCCGCCACGGCCTGCGCCGGGTCGAAGGCGCCCGCCGCGGCGGACCCGCCGTCCCCCCGGCAGCCGGCGAGCAGGGCGAGGACGGTGGCGGTGACGGCGAGAACGGCGGTGCGGCGCACGGTGGAAGGGCTCCCGAGACATCGTGGACGATCTTTGCGCGGAGAGCGTCCCACAGGAGCGGCCGGTGATCGAACCGGATTTCGAGCGGGCGGGGCGGTCAGGACGCGGCGGCGACGGCCTCGGCGTAGAGGTCCGCGACGGTGTGGCCGAAGGCGGCGCTGTAGGAGGTGTCGTCGGTGTCGCCGCCCTCCTGGTAGCCGCCGATGGCGCCGATGACGTGGCCGGTGGCGGTGGAGATCCAGGGCCCGCCGCTGGTGCCGCCCGGGTAGTCGGGGCAGTCGACGACGCGTTGCAGGTCGCTCCGGCTGTCGGTGGTGTTGGTGCACAGCAGGGGCCGCTCGGCGCCGGCGGGGTAGCCGTAGAGTCGGACGGCGGTGCCGGACGGCTCGTCGGTGCCCAGCGCGTTGCCGCCGACCACGTCCTCGATCCGGCGGCCGGTGGCGTCGGCGGCGGTCTCCAGGACGGCGAAGTCCTCGTCCTGGTCACCGTCCTGGGACCAGCCGTCGGTGGTGTGCACGGCGGTGACCCGCCAGGTGCCGTACGGGGCCCGGCCGTCGCGGTAGCCGGGGGCGAAGGTGACGGTGTCGCGGTCGGTGTCGGGGGCGTCGACGCAGTGGGCGGCGGTGAGCAGCAGGTTGCCGGTGGGGCTGTGCAGCACGCTGGCGGTGCAGAAGTGGTTGCCGGCCCGCACGTCGCCGTTGAACAGGGCGCCGACGGTGGCCGCCTCGGAGGTGGCCGGGGCGGTGGCGGTGGTGCCCGGCGGGTCGCTCGGGGTGGGGGTCGGGGTGGGGGTCGGAGCAGGTGCCGGGGCGGCGGACGCCGTGGCCGTCGGGATCTCCGGGGAGGCCACGGCGGTGGCCCTGGGCGTCACGCTGTGGGTGCCGACCACCACGGCCGCCACGGTGACCGCGGAGAGGGTGGTGGTGATCAGCGTCGGGGCCAGGAGGCGGCGTCGGCGGGTGCGGCGGCGGTGCTGGCCCATGCCTGGTCGGCTCCTGCCCTGGTCGGCGGCGGTACGGGAACCGACTATGGCGCCCCGGGCTGGGAGGGTCGTGATGCGCCGCTGGGAACGCGATGAGAATTCAGCCGGTCGCCCCGGCCGCCCCGCCGCCAGTGCTCGGCCGGCGCGGCGGGGGTGCTGTAGGCGGTGCGGGTGCCCGCGGTGGTGCAGGCGCGCCGGCCACCGAGCCGGCCCGGGCGCAGTCGAGCGGCGGGCGGCCCCGGAACCGGGCGGCGGCGAGGAGTCAGGCAGGCGCCGCGAGTGGACTGCGAAGGGTTTCAGCAAACTTCACTGAGCCTGCTGCCGCTGGTGGGCCGGGGTCTGGGCCCCGGTCTGCGGCGCCTGCGCGCCGGCTCCGGCCTCCGCCCCGCCGGCGGCGTCACCGGTGGCCTCGGCGGCCTCCCCCGGCGCCGGCCGGTGGTCGATCATCACGAACGCGATCAGCGCGGCCAGCAGCAGGACGCCCATCGCCACCCAGGTGGCGACCACGTAGCCGTGCACCGCGCCCTGGGCCTGGACGGCGGGGTCCCCGGCGCCGGCGATCCGGGCGGCCAGCCAGCTCGCGGTGGCGCTGGCCGCGATGGTGTTCAGCAGCGCCGTGCCGAAGGAGCCGCCGACCTGCTGGGCCGAGTTGATGGTCGCCGAGGCCGCGCCCGCCTCGTTCGGCGCGACGCCGAGGGTGGCCAGGCTCATCGACGGCATGAAGACCAGGCCCATGCCGAGGCCGAGCAGCAGTTCCGCGGGCAGCACGACGCCGGCCCAGGAGCTGCCCACCTGCATCTGGGTCAGCCAGGCCATGCCCGCGGCGGCCAACAGCAGCCCCGGCCCGATGAGGTTGCGGGACCGGACGCGGGTCATCAGCCGGGCCGCGATGGCCGTCGAACTGATGACGATGGCGGCCGTCATCGGCAGGAAGGAGACGCCGGACATGACCGGCGAGAAGCCCTTGATCACCTGGAGGTAGTAGGTCAGGAACAGGAACAGGCCGAACATGCCGACCATCGCCAGGCCGACCGAGAGGGCGCCGCCGCCCCGGTTCCGTTCGGCGACGATGTGCAGCGGCAGCAGGGCGTGCGCGGTCCGCTTCTCGACCAGGACGAACGCCACCAGCAGCAGCACGCCGAACAGCAGCGAGCCCAGCACCAGCCAGTCGCCCCAGCCCCGGGTGACCGCCTCGGACATGCCGAACACGATGGCGAGCAGGCCGCCACAGCCGAGCAGCGCGCCGGGCAGGTCCAGCCTGACCCGGGTGCCCTTGCCGATGTGGTCGCGCTCCAGCACGGAGAACGCCGCGAAGGCGGTCACCACCGCGATCGGGGTGTTGACGAACAGGCACCAGCGCCAGTTGAGGTACTCGGTCAGCAGGCCGCCGGTGATCAGGCCGATCGCGGCGCCGCCGCCGGCGATCGCGCCGAAGATGCCGAAGGCGGTGCTCCGCTCCTTGGGATCGGAGAAGGTCGTGGAGAGCAGGCCCAGCGCGGAGGGGGCGAGCAGCGCGCCGAAGGCGCCTTGCAGGGCGCGGGCGCCGAACAGCATCGCCGACCCGGTCGCGGCGCCGCCGATCGCCGAGGCGAGGGCGAAGCCGAGCAGGCCGACGATGAAGACGCGCTTGCGGCCGAAGAGGTCCCCGAGCCGGCCGCCGAGCAGCAGCAGTCCGCCGAAGGCCAGCGTGTAGGCGGTGATCACCCACTGCCGGTCGGCGTCCGAGATGCCGAGGTCCTTCTGTGCCGACGGGAGGGCGATGTTCACGATGGTGATGTCGAGGACGATCATCAACTGGGCGATGGCGATGACCGCCAGGGCCCACCAGCGGCGGGACTCCGCCGCCGCACGACCATGGGGGGCTTGGGCTTGGGCAGACACTGGGAGAGCCTTTCCGGAGGGGTGCGGAGAGGTCACGCAGTCGCCTTCCAGCCAAACGCGCGGGGTGGCGAATGGCAAGGAAAATCTGTACAAATCGGTTGGATCAGGACCAAGGAACCAGAGCACGTGGGACCACGGCACGAGGCCCCCGGGACCGTCCCCGGG
>NZ_JBHVER010000023.1:0-64801 GCF_042802195.1 Kitasatospora sp. NPDC057500
GCGACTCCAGCCGCCAGTAGCGGACCTCGGTGGTCGCCGACCTGGTCACCCGTACCAGTCGGCCCGGCCGGACCTCGTTCAGCCCCCGGAAGAGCCCGTGGCCGGCGGTCGGGGCGGCGGGCAGCGCGAAGAGCTCGGCCACCCCCTGGGCGTCCAGCTCGGCGCGGAACAGCGGATTGGCCAGCAGCGCCTTCGGCTCGGAGCCGAACAGCACCCCCGAGCGGTGGGCGTGCCAGTAGAGCGGCTTGATCCCCAGGTGGTCCCGGACCAGCAGCAGTTCCTCATCGCGGGCGTTCCACAGGGCGTAGGCGAAGATTCCGTTGAAGCGCTCGGGGGCGGCGGCGCCCCACTGGAGATGCGAGCGCAGCAGCACCTCGGTGTCCGAGTCCGTCCGGAAGACGTGCCCGTGGGACTCCAGTTCCCGTCGCAGCTCACGGTAGTTGTACAGCTCGCCGTTGTAGCCCAGGACGACCTGCGGGGCGTGCGGGGCGTCCGCCAGCGGCTGCACGCCGCCGTCCAGGTCGATCACCGACAGTCGGCGGTGGCCCAGCGCGAGGTGCCGGGACAGCCACACCCCCTCGGCGTCCGGGCCCCGGCACACCAGGGTGCGGGTCATCTCGCGGACCGTCCGCTCCTCGCGGCGCAGGTCCGCCTCCCAGTCCAGCCAGCCCGTCACACCGCACATCACGCCTCCTGGCGGGGGTCGGAATCGGAAGGGGCCGAGGACTCCCAGCGGCAGCCGTGGCCCGTCGGGCCGCTCAGCAGCCGGACGGCCGGGCGGAAGCCCTTGGCGCGGATGTTGGAGGACACCGCCTCCGTGCAGTACGTGCAGGGGGAGGCCAGGGTGAGGCGGACACCGGAGCGGCGGGCCTGCTCGCGGTAGTCCCAGATGGCGCAGTGGGTGATGGTCAGCGCGGAGTGCTCCGCAGGGTCCTGGCCGGTGCCGTGGTCCTCGTCGAACTCGTAGTCGGAGCCGTACAGTTCGGCCTGGCGGGCGAGGCGGTGCATCGGGTCGGCGGCGCCGCGGCCGTAGTCCGGCTCCACCTCGCGGTGCACCTCGGCGTTCGACCGGGCCCACTCGGCGAGCACCGGCTCGCCGTACCGGGACACCAGGAAGCGCTCCATCAGCGCCTGGCCCCGGAAGAACACCCGCTGCCACTCGGGCGCGCCGGCCGAGCCCTCCTCGGGGAGGTCCGCGAACACGGCGGACTGCAGGGCGAACCAGTCGGTCAGGTGGACCTCGTCCCCACGGGACACCAGGAACCTGGTCAGGCCGGCCTCGGCCTCGTGCAGGCGGCGGCGCCACAGTGCCGAACGCTCGGCGTCCGACATCGAACGGTACGGGGACCGGGGCAGCTCGGGCGGCAGACCGGGGCCGGCCGCCGGCAGAACGGCGGTGGCCGGTGCGGGCGGTACGGCACCCTCGGGCGGAATGCTCAACGGGTCACTCCCTTCGGCGGATCGCGGTGTCGCAACCGTATGAAGGGGGGTGGTGGGGGGAGTAGCCCCGAACGGACCCACTGGTGGCGACGATCGGAGACCGGGAGTGCGCCGAAGGTCGCCCTCGGGGGCGTGCGGTGGCTGGGGTGGGTGGGGTGGTTGCGGGTGGGTTGCGGGTGGGGTGGGGGTCTGGCGCTGCGCGTGGTTCCTCGCGCCCCCGAGGTCGGTGGTGGGTCAGCCGGCCAGGCCGTGGCGGTGGGCGTAGAGGGCGGCGCGGAGACGGTCGGAGTGGCCGGTCTTGCGCATGGCGGAGGTGAGGTGCTTCTTCACGGTGGCCTCCGCGAGGGCGAGTTCGCGGCCGATCTCGGCGTTGCTGAGGCCCCGGGCGAGCTGGGCGAGGACTTCGCGTTCGCGTTCGGTCAGGCCGACCTGCTGGAGGGGTGGTTCGGCGGCCTGGCCGGCCAGGCTGGCGGGGTGGACGCGGGCCGGGGGCGGGGCGGGGAGGAAGACCGAGCCGCCGGCGGCGGCGAGTTGGACGGCGCCGATGATGCGGTCCTCGGGCAGGTCCAGCGGGAAGCAGCCGACGGCGCCGGCCAGCAGGATGCGGCTGGCCTCGGCGGTGGACTCGGCGCGTCTCAGCAGGACGACCCGGGTGTCCGGGGCGCCCTCCGGCCCGCGCAGGGCGGCGGCGGCGGCCAGGTCCTCGCCGAGCGATGCGCCCCGGCCCAGCAGGACGAGGTCCGGCCGGACCCGGCGGACGGCGGCCACGGCGGCGGCCGGGTCCCCGGTGCTGCCGACCACGGTCAGCCCCGGCGCCGTGGCCAGTACGGACCGCAGGCCGGCACTGGCCACGGGGTGCCGTTCGACCAGGAAGACCCGGGTGGCGCCGGCCGCGGCCTCCTCCCTGCCGCACATCGGGTGCCCGCAGTCGCAGGCGGCGGCCGGTGCGGTGGGCTGCGGGCCGGGCTCGGCCAGCAGCTGGTGACCGACGATCAGGTCGAGCGGGTTGTCGATCTCGCTGTGCAGTGCCTCGGCCCCGATCACCGGGCCGACGCCGATGTGGGAGAGCCGGCGGGCGCTGCCCCGGTGCGGGGCCCGGTGCGGATGCGGGTCGCGGGCGCCGGTGGGGAGGGCGCGCTGGGGGGCGTACTGCGACAGGGCGTACTGCGGCATGGCGGGTGCGGTCCCCTCGGACGTGGCGGGCCGGCTCGTGGGCACGGCTGCTGCGGCGGGGCCTGGTACGGAGGTCGCGGGCCGGAGGCGGCGGGCGGCGGGGCGTACGGGCCTGGTGCGGGAGCGCTGCTGCCGGGGTCGGGGCTCGGCGTCAGCGCTGGAGAGCGCGAGGACACAGCTCGTCGAAACACCTGCGGTGCCACGAGCCGCCGATACCGACCAGGGTGAAGCCGGTCCGCCGGATTGCCATGCCATCAGGGTAGTTCCGGGCCTCGTAGCAGGTCAAGGACGGGACGGCGGTCCGGCGGAGGCGGTAGCCGGTTACCCCGCGCGGCCGATCCTATGACCAGGGGTAACAGCATGAATTGCTGACTGGCTGTCAACGCCGCCCATCAGCGACCTTCATGACGTCGGCCTTCCGTCGCCCACCCGGTGCGCCGAGCTGTTCCGACGTACCCCGGACCGTTCCGGCGCGCCCCGGCCCGCCGCCAGGGCCGCCCCCTCGAAGGTCCCCCGCAGACTCCCCGCCGGTGCCACCGGCCCCGTCCGGAAAGGAATTCCGCCATGCCCGCCGCCGACCACCGGACGGCCGCCCGACCCGGCGCGGCCCAGCCCCGAGGGGTGAGCGGATGACCGGGTTCCTGCTGCGCCGCCTGCTGCTCGCGGTGCCGACCCTGCTCGGGGTGACGGTGGTGGTGTTCGCCACGGTGGCCCTGGTACCGGGCGATCCGCTGACCGCGCTGCTGGGGCCGGGCGCCCCGCCGGAGGCCCGCCTCGATCTGTCCGAACGACTGGGCCTGGACGAGCCGTTGCCGCTGCGCTACCTCCACTGGCTGGGCGGGGCGGCCGGCGGCGACCTCGGGGTCTCCGTATCGGCGCAGCGCCCGGTGGCCGAACTGCTCGGCTCCGCGCTCGGCCAGACCCTGCTGCTGGCCGGCGCCGCCTTCCTGCTGGTACTGGCCGGCGGGGTGCTGCTGGGGGCCCTCGGCGCGCTGCGGCCGAACGGCCCGCTGGGCCGGCTCTGCGACGCGCTGGGCACGCTGGCGGTCTCCGCGCCGCAGTACTCGGTGGCGCTGCTGCTGATCGCGGTGTTCGCGGTCAACCTGCGCTGGCTGCCGGCCGGCGGCACCCACGACGTGTTCGGCGGCGGCGGCGCGGGCGACCTGCTGCGCCACCTGGTGCTGCCCGCCGTGGCGGCGGCACTCGTACCGCTGGGCCTGACGGCCAAGGTGTTCCGGGCGGCGCTCTCCGCCGTGCTGGCGGGGGAGTTGGCGGACAGCCTGCGGGCCCGCGGCCTGAGCCGGTTCGCGGTGCTGCGGCACTGCGTGCACAACGCCTCGCCGGCCCTGCTGACCATCGGCGGCCTGCAACTCGCCTACCTGCTGGAGGGCGTGGTCTTCGTGGAGACCCTGTTCGCCTGGCCGGGCGTCGGCCGGCTGCTGTACGACGCGCTGACCGCCCGCGACCTGCCGCTCGTTCAGGGCGGGGTGCTGGTGGTGGCGGTCGCCTTCGTCGGGATCAACCTGCTGGTGGACGCCGCGCACGCGGCGATCGACCCGCGCGTGCGGAGCTGACCGTGACGCTGGCCGCCAAACCCGCCAAACCTGCCGGACCCGCCAAACCCGCCGGACCCGTCGAGCCCGGAGCCGTCCGGCGCGCCCCCCGGGACGTCCTGCTGCTGCTCTCCGCCGGGGCCGCCGCCCTGCTGGTGCTGCTCGCCCTCGGCGCGCCGCTGGTGGCCCCGTACGACCCGGCGGCCGGCTCGCTGGAGGACCGGCTGCTCGACCCGGGCGCCCCCGGCCACCTGCTCGGCACCGACGGCCAGGGCCGGGACGTGCTCAGCCGGCTGATCTGGGCCGGCCGGGCCTCGCTGGTCGGCGGCCTGGTACCGGTGCTGGTGGCCGTCACCGCCGGCACCCTGCTGGGCATCGCCGCCGGGCTGGGCGGCCGGGTCACCGAGCAGGCGCTGCTGCGCACCCTCGACGTGCTGTACGCCTTTCCCGGGGTGCTGCTCGCCATCGCGGTGGCCACCCTGCTGCGGCCCGGCCTGGGCGCCACCGTGCTCGCGCTCTCGGTGGTGCTCACCCCGGCGGTGGCCCGGGTGGCCTTCACCGAGGTGCGGCGCATCCGCACCGCCGAGTACCTGGAGGCCGCCCGGGTCAGTGGGGCCGGCGGGCTGGACCTGGCGGTGCGCCAGGTGGTGCCGGTGGTCGCGCCGGTGGTGCTGGTGTACGCGGCCTCGCTGGTCGGCCTGTCCGTGGTGTACGCGGCTGGGCTGTCCTTCCTGGGCCTGGGCGTGGCGCCGCCCACCGCCGAGTGGGGCGCGATGCTCGACGAGCTGCGCCCCAGCCTGTTCACCCACCCGTGGGTGGCGGTGCAGCCGGCCCTGGTGATCCTGCTGGTCTCGGTGGTCTTCAACACACTCGGCGAGCGGCTGCGCCGACGGATCGGCGACAGCGGAGCACACCTTCCGGAGGCGGGCCGATGAGTGTCCTGGACGTGGCCGGACTGGCCGTGGAGTACCCTGGCGGAGTCCGGGCGGTGGACGGGGTCTCCTTCTCCGTCGACGCGGGCGAGGCGCTGGTCCTGCTGGGCGAGTCCGGTAGCGGCAAGACCACCGCCGCCCGTACGGTGCTCGGCCTGCCCGGGCGCGGGGCCCGGGTCAGCGGCTCGGTGACGCTCTCCGGCACCGACCTGCGGGCCCTGGACGCCCGGAGCTGGTCCCGGGTGCGCGGCGCCCGGATCGGCTACGTCCCGCAGGACCCGACCGGCTCGCTGGACCCGCTGCGCCGGATCGGCCCGCAGCTCGCCGAGGTCCTGCTGCGCCACCGGCGGGCCGACGGCCGCCGGGCCGCCCGGGAGGCCGTGCCCGCCCTGCTCGCCGAGGCCGGGGTGGCGGAGCCGGAGCGCGTCGCCCGCGCCTACCCGCACGAACTCTCCGGCGGGCTGCGCCAGCGCGCGGCCATCGCCATCGCGGTCTGCTGCGGCCCCGAACTGCTGATCGCGGACGAGCCCACCACCGCCCTGGACGCGCTGGTGCGGGGCCGCGTCCTCGACCTCTTCGACGAACTGCGCCGCCGGCGCGGCATCGCCCTGCTGCTGGTCACCCACGATCTGACGGCGGCCCGCCGGATCGGCGGCCGGGTGGCCGTGCTGCGGGCCGGCCGGATCTCCGGCACCGGGCCGACCGAGCAGGTGCTCGGCGCGAGTCCCGCCACCGCCGCCGATGCCGATGCCGATGCCGACCCTGCCTCCGATGCCGCCGACGGCCTGGCGGTCGCCGAACCGGGAGGCCGTCGATGAGCGCCGAGTCCGCCGCCGGCACGCCGCTGCTGGAGGTCACCGAGGTCCGCAAGGGCTTCCGCCGGGGCACCCTCGCCCTGGACGGCGTCAGCCTGCGGGTGGCACCCGGCGAGACGGTCGGCCTGGTCGGCGAGTCCGGCTCAGGCAAGTCCACGCTGGCCCGGCTCGCCCTGGGCCTGCTCGCCCCCGACGAGGGCACCGTCCGGTTCGCCGGACAGGACCCGTACGGGCTGCGCGGGCGGCGGGCCCGGCCCGTCCGAGCCCGGCTCCAGTTCGTGCCGCAGCACCCGCGCGGCTCCCTCAACCCCGCGCTGCGGGCCGGCGAGGCGGTGGCCACCGCGCTGCGCCTGCACGGCACCCCGCGCCGGGAGCGGCCCGCCGCCGTGGCGGAGCTGTTCGGGCAGGTCGGCCTGGGCGCCGAGCTGGCCGCGCGCTACCCCCGGGAGCTGTCCGGCGGGCAGCTCCAGCGGGTGGCCGTGGCCCGGGCCCTGGCCACCCGGCCGGACCTGGTGGTCTGCGACGAGCCGACCTCCGCCCTGGACCCCGCGGTGCAGGAACGCCTGCTGGACCTGCTCGCCGGACTCCAGCAACGCACCGGCCTGGCCTACCTGTTCATCTCGCACGACCTGGCGGTGGTCCGCCGGATCGCGCACCGGGTGCTGGTGCTGAGGCACGGCCGGGTGGTCGAGGAGGGCGGCGCCGACACCCTGTGGTCGGCCCCCGCCCACCCGTACACCCGGGCCCTGCTGGCGGCCGCCGAGTGCGGGACGGCACCCACCCTCCAGGGCGCCCGCGACTGAGCCCGTCCACAACCGCACGTCCCGCCGCCCCATCGCCGCCCTTCCAGCCCCCGACCGCGCGCCCTGCCGCCGCACCTCCGCCGCCGTTCTCCCGTCCCCGTACCGCAGACCCGTCCCCGTCCCCGTACCGCCGACCCGACCAGCGACAAGGAACAGCCATGACGCACCACCGCCCCGCCCGCATCAGCCCCAGAGCCGGCGCGCTGCCGGCCGTCGCCGTCGTGCTGCTCGCCACCGCGGGCTGCGGCTCCGGGGCGGAGGCCCCGGCCGCCGGCGGCGAGGGCCGGGGCGGCACCCTGGTGGTCGGCGCCACCGGCAAGCTGCCCAACCCCGACACCGTGATCGGCGGGGCCGGCTTCGAGGGCAAGCGGCTGGTCAGCTTCCAGATCTACGAGGGCCTGACCCACTACGACCTGTCCGGCACCGACCGCCCGCCGGCCGTCACCGGCGCGCTCGCCGAGTCCTGGAAGGTCGCCGAGGACTCCCGCACCTGGACCTTCAAGCTGCGCAAGGGCGTCACCTTCCAGGACGGCACCCCCTTCGACGCCGACGCCGTGCTGTTCAACCTGGACCGCTACCTCAACAAGCAGAGCGAGAACTACACCGACGCGATCGGCGCCGCCGCCGCGGAGTACGCGGGCTCCATCACCACCTACCGCAAGCTCGACGCCGACCACGTCGAACTGGTCACCAAGGACCCCAACGGCCACTTTCCCGAGGACCTGGCGCACGTCCTGATCGCCAGCCCCACCGCGGTGAGGAAGACCGGCTCCAAGGACTTCGCCAAGCAGCCCGTCGGTACCGGCCCGTTCTCCTTCGTCTCGCACACCGAGGGCCAGCAGATCGAACTGGCCGCCAACAAGTCCTACTGGCGCGGCGCGCCCAAACTGGACCGGCTGATCGTCAAGCCGCTGCCGGACGCCGCCGCCCGCACCGCCGCACTGCGCTCCGGCGGGGTCAACTGGATCGAGTACCCCAACCCTGACGACATCGAGAGCCTCCAGCGGGACGGCGTCCGGATCGCCACCAACAGCTACGACCACATCTGGTACTGGATCCTCGACACCTCCAAGGCGCCCTGGAACGACCCCCGGGTGCGCAAGGCAGCCAACTTCGCCGTCAACCGGCAGGCCATCGCCGAGAAGCTGCTGCGCGGCACCGCCGACCCGGCCCTCCAGGCCGCCCCGCGCGCCACCTTCGCCTACGACCCGGCCGGCGACGCCTACGGCTACGACCCGGCCAAGGCCAAGGCGCTGCTCGCCGAGGCCGGGGTGGCCGGCGGCTTCAGCACCTCCGTCACGGTTCCCACCGGCGGCTCCGGCAACCTGCTGCCCGTGCCGATCTCCGAGGCCATCCAGCGCGACCTGGCAGCCGTCGGCATCAAGGTCGAACTGCGCACCACCGACTGGTCCACGCTGATCGGTGCCGAGGCCAAGGGCCAGGTCGCGCTCGGCTCGGACGCCATCGCGCAGTCCACCACACTGTTCCAGTCCGAGGCGCTGCTTCCGTTGTTCATCGGCTCCAAGAGCCCGTTCTGGACGGGCCACTACAGCAACCCCAAGGTCGACGAACTGCTGAAGTCCGCCTCCGCCCAGCCCGACCAGGCCAAGCGGCAGGCCGACTACCGGCAGGCGCTCTCCCTGGTGACCGCCGACGCGCCCTGGCTGTTCGTGGTCAACGACCGCAACCCGCGCGCCCTCTCGCCCAAGGTGCAGGGCCTGGTGCAGCCGCAGTCCTGGTTCATCGACCTGACCACCGTCTGGGTCGGCAAGCAGTGATCCCCGTACGAGAGAAGGCCGCTCGATGACCACCACGCACGCACCCGACCGCCGCGCCGAGCCGCCGAAGTGGGGCATCACCCTCCCCCTGCCCGGCCTGACCATCGACCGGCACCGCTTCATCGTCGAACGGCTGCCGGAACTCGGGTACACCGACGTCTGGAGCGCCGAGGGCGGCGGCACCGACGCCTTCACCCCGCTGGCCGCCACCGCCGCCTGGTCCCCCTCGCTGCGGATCGGCACCGGCATCGTCCCGGTTCACACCAGGGGCCCCGCCGTACTCGCCCAGACCGCCGCCACCCTGGCCCAACTCGCCCCCGGCCGCCTGCTGCTGGGAATCGGCGCCTCCGTGCCGGCGCACGTCACCGACATCAACGGCATCCCCTTCGACGAACCGTTCAAGCGCACCCGGGACGTGCTGCGCTTCCTCACCCGGGCGCTGCGCGGCGAGCACATCGCCGGGGACTTCGACACCTTCTCGATCACCGGCTACCGGCTGCCGCACCCGCCCGTCGAACCGGTCAAGGTGATCCTGGGCGCGCTGCGCCCCGGCATGCTGAAGCTCGGCTTCAACGAGGGCGACGGCGCGATCACCAACCTGCTCTTCCCCGAGGACGTGCCCAAGGTGCTGGACGCCGTCGGGCCGCAGCCGCCGGGCAAGGAACTGGTGGTCAAGGTGTTCGTCTGTCCCACCGAGGACACCGACTACGCGCACCGGGCCTCCCGGCCGTTCCTGGCCTGGATCCTCAACCGCGAGCCCTACCGCAAGTTCCACGAGTGGCTGGGCCACGGCGAACTGCTGAAGGAGGCCCACGAGCGCTGGGCGGCCGGCGACCCGGAGGGCTCGCAGCGGGCGCTGCCGGACGAGGTGGTCGACGGCCTGTTCGTCTCCGGCTCGCCCGAGGAGTGCCGGGAGCGCATCCTGCGGTACCACCGGCCCGGCGTCACCACCATCCAGCTGTACGTGTCGCTGCCGCCCGAGGTGTTCGTCAGCCGGGCCCGGCTGCTGGACACCCTGGCCCGGCTCGGCCCGGCCGCCGGGTAGCGCCGCCGGGCAGCGCGCCCCGGCCCATGGCACCCGGCCCCTGCCCAGGTACGGCCCGGCAGGGGCCCCGGGCCGGGCGCGCACCCCCCGTACACCCGCGAACGCGGAGGCAGAGCAATGGAGTTGGAGATCCGGGGCGGCGTGAGAGCCGCCCCCGTACACGGCCGGACACCGCGCGAGCGGCAGGCGCTGCGTTTCGCCCCGGACCTGCGGGAGCGCGCCGCCGACCCCGTGCACGTCGCCCGGACGGCCCGCGAGAACGAGGAGGACGGGCTGGACAGCGCCCTCGTGGTGCAGTCCAGCTCCTGGCCGGACCCGTGGCTGGTGGCCACCTGGGCCCTGGCCGCCACCAGCCGGCTGCGGATCGCCGTCGCCCACCGCGTCGGCACCACCGCGCCCACCGTCGCCGCCCGCCAACTGGCCACCCTGGACCGGCTGTCGGGCGGCCGGGCGGCGGCCCACGTGATCGTCGGCTCCAGCGACCTCGACGTCGCCCGGGACGGCGACCTGCTCGGTAAGCAGGACCGCTACCGGCGCGCCGACGAGTACCTCACCCTGCTGCGCCGCTCACTGGCGGCGGAGGAGGAGTTCGACCACAGCGGCGAGTTCTACCGCGTCCAGGGCGCCCGCCCCGGGCTGCGGCCCGAGCCGCGCGGCGAACTGCTCTCCTTCGGGGGCTCCTCCCCGCAGGGCGTACGGCTGGCGGCCCGGCACGCCGAGGTGTACGCCGTACCTGTCCTGCCGCTGCCCGACACCCGCCGCCGGATCACCGAAGTCCGGGAGGCGGCCGCCGGGTTCGGGCGGACGGTGCGGATCTGGCGGCACCTCACCCTGGTGCTGGCCGACACCGACGAGGCCGCCCGGGACAAGGTCCGCGAGCTGCGCCGGGAGGCGCTGCGGCTCACCGCCGGCCCGGACGGCCACCGGTTCGCCCAGGCCGTCGCCCTGGACCGCGACCGCGAGCGGGGCCGGGCCGCCGAGGAGCGGCCGGGAGGGCAGGTGGCCGCCTACGTCCGCCGCTCCTTCGCCGCCGCGTACGCGGGCTCGCCCGCCACCGTCGCCCGCCGGATCAACCTGCTGCGGGCGGCCGGGGTGGACATCGTCCAGCTCGACCTGTCCACCGAGACCGACCAGGACCGGGCCCTGCGGCGGGAACTCGTCGCGCTGCTCCGCTCGCCCGGGGCGGCGGCCGCCCGACGGCGGGGCTGGTAGCCGCGGGCCCGTTCGAACCGCTGTGTACCGCTGCGGTCCGCTGTGAAGCGCCATGAACTGTCATGACCCGCCACGACCTCGGGGACAACCAGATGGCCAAGGTGCGGGAGGAGGTCCTGGAGATCGGCTACGACTCCTCGGGGAAGGGCTTCGACGGGGCGTCCTGCGGTGTGTCGGTGTCGATCGGCGCGCAGTCGCCGGACATCGCGCAGGCTGTGGACACCGCGTACGAGGCCAGGGTCGGAGGCGCCGGCGAGGGCCAGGAGGGGGACGACCTGACCCACGTCCGCCCCACCTCCCCACCCCCACCTGACCGGCCCACCGCCCGGCACCGGACAGACGTCACCGGCGCTCCGTCCGGTACCGGGTCACCCCTGCCCGGTGCGCCACCCGAGCGACCGGATGGCCGGCCGACCGGCCGACCGGCAGCACCGGACACCGCGCCGGGTTCCACGACAGCCGACAGGAGACCGATGCCCGGCCGGCTCGCCCCGCCGCAGGCCGAGCCCATGCCCTCGGCCGTACCGAGGCCGAGGGCCGGGCTGCTGTTCTGGGCCGTCGCCCAGTGGCCGCTGGCGGGGACGAGGTCGCGCTCGACGCACGCGGCTACGTCTTTGCGCGGCCTCCGGAGCGGTGCGACCGCCGGACCGTCCCGTGGCTCGGGAGGACCTCCGGGCATCGCGGGAACCGGGCTAGGCGGGCGGGAGCACCTCCGAGAGCGCCTGCAGGACCGGTTCGCGGCGGATGTCGATGTGGGCGTAGGCGAGCGCTTCGGCGAGTTGGGGGCGTCCGGAGTAGATCACGCGGCAGATCTCCCGGTGCTCCTCGCAGTGCAGATGCGGGCCCGCCTCGGTGGAGGTGAGGCGGAACAGCCAGTGCATGAGACCGAGGGAGGGCTGGAGGGAGGCCTGCAGCAGCCGGTTGCCGGTCATGGTGATGATCTCGGCGTGGAAGGCGGTGTTGGCGGCGGCGATGCCGGCGGCGTCGCCGCGCCGTGTCGCCTCCTCGGCCCGGTCCATGATCTGCTGCAGCTCGGGAGGGCGGTGCCCCTGGGCGCAGCGCTCGGTGGCCCGGCGTGCGGCGAACACCTCCAGGCTCAGACGCAGGTCGAACAGCTCGTCCACGTCCCGGAGGGTCAGCTGGCGTACGGTTGCGCCGCGCCGCGGCTCGGTGACGACCAGGCCCTCCGCGGCGAGCCGCACGAGTGCCTCGCGCACCGGGATGCGGGAGACGCCGAGGGTCTCGGAGAGTTCGCGCTCCCGCAGCCGGGATCCCTGCGGATAGCTGCCGGAGTGGATCCCGGCCCGGATGGACGCTTCGGCACGGTCCACGTGCGTCGAGGTGGAGGGTTCGGCGGTCATGCCTGGATTCGGAAGTCGGGGAAGGTGGGCGGGAAGAGGGTGTCGGCGTCGCGGCCCATGACGTCCCGTTCGCCGTAGGCCGCCCGCATCTTATCGAAGAGGCCCTGGGCCTGCCGCCGGAGGGCCGGGAGGTCGATGCCGGGGAGCGCGCGGTCCACGAGGACCGGCCGGCCCGCGACGACGGAGTGGGTGGCCTGCCGGGCGGTGCCGCTGAGGAGGAAGGTGCGTACGGGGTCGTCCTGGACGCCGTCGCGGATGTCCCCGAGGTCGAAGGCGACGAGGTCGGCCTGCGCGCCGGGCTCGAGCCGTCCCAGGTCGGCGCGGCCCAGCGCGCGGGCGCCGCCGAGGGTCGCGGCCTCGACGTAGTGCTCGGCCGGGGCCGCGTCGAACCGGTCGTCGACGATCTTCGCGAGGTGCACGCCGACGTCCATCCCGCGGACCAGGTCGGGCGGGAAGGAGTCGGTGCCGAGGCAGAGGTTCACGCCGGCCGCCCGGTACGCGCCGAAGGAGTGCAGGACCGACCCGTAGCGCAGGGACGTCAGCGGGCAGTGCACGACGGACACGCCGGCCCGGGCCAGCCGTTCCAGATCGCCGCGGTCCTCGCCGTGCACGGACGGATGGCGGTCGACGAGCACGGTGTGGGGGATGAGCAGCCTGGTTCCGAACAGGCCGGTGTCCTCGATGAGTTGGATGGGCGTCGTGCCGTGCAGACGCTCGACCACGTCGCGTTCCAAGGCGCCCTGCAGGGCGTGCAGCCGCACCAGGACATCGCGGCGCTTCGCGATGTCCGCCGTCTCACGGAGCAGTTCCGCGGTCAGGGTCTCGATGCGGCACGGCAGCAGGACGCCGGTGAGCAGCGGGTCCGCGAGCCGGTCGAGGTGGTCGAGGAAGCGGACGGCGTCCCGGAGGCCGGCGCGGCCCCGCTCCTCGTCGAAGGCCACGTCCCGGCCGCCGTCCGGCAGCGCCACGTTGACGCCGGAGCGGTAGGCGGGCCCGAGGTAGCCGCGCAGCCCGATGCGGCGCGAGGTCTCGGCCATCGCCACGAGCTCGTCGTACGGCTCGGCCCAGGAGCTGTGCACCTCGGAGGCGATCGGCATGTAGGTGGTGATGCCGTGCAGGGCCAGCTGCGCCAGGGCGTACTCGCGCACGATGCGCCGCTCGTCGGGGGTGAAGACATCGTGGCGGCGGTGGCCGAAGTAGTCCTGGGACCACTGCAGCCCGCCGCCCATGGTGGGGCCGTGCCAGGAGTCGAGGACGAGGTGGTCGATGTCGGTGAGCGCGTCCAGGTCGATCAGACCGGGCATGACGAGCGATTCGCCGAGGTCCACCTCGGTGTCGACCGGGCCTTCGTAGCGCCCGCCGACATGGACGATGACGTCGTTCTCCCACACCACCTCCCCGTCGCGCAGCAGCGCGTGGCCGCCGTTCTGGTGGGCGAGTACGTGACGGGCGCGCCAACGCGTGCGCATGTGACCTCCTGAAGGCTGTCGGACACGGACAACCTAGAGCCTGGCATACCAAACGAGGAAGGGGCTGGCTTCCGGTGTTCTGATCGTGAGACGGAGTGCGACGCGTTCCGGCTTGGCCGGCCGTTCGGCCAGGTTTGCTATTTCCGCAGGTCAGAGTGCACATTGGCGGCCTCTTTGGAGAGCGGAGGAGGCCGAAACCGGCACGCCGTGGGATTTTTCGGTCGCGTCAGGTCTGGTGGCAGCTCCGAATTTCGGTATACCGTCCGGGGCACCCCCACCCCCTTGAGCGCCGGAGGACCGACGTGTTGGATCCGCATGTGCCGCCGAGCCGGACGCCCCGTGCCGACCCGTCGGAGCCCACTGCCGAGCAGGTGGCCACGCTCTCCCCGCCGTCCGCCACGACGCCCCCGGCACCCCCCGCCGCCGAGCAGGCCGGCGCCCGCACCCTCCTGGGCACGGCCTGGCTGCGCATCCGGCGCAGCCGCGTCGCCGTCGGCTCGCTGGTCGTGGTGGCCCTGATCGTGCTGTTCGCGGTCCTGGCCCCGGTGCTGTCTGCCATCGAGGGCCAGGACCCGTACACCTCCCTGACCGGGCCCGACTACCTCGACGAGGTCGACACCCCGGGCCTGCCGCTGTCCTACTACCGGTACCCGTCCACGGACCACTGGCTGGGCCTCGAACCGGGCCTGGGGCGCGACATCTTCGCGCGGATGGCCCACGGCGCCCGGATCTCGCTGGTCATCGCGCTGCTGTCCACGATGGTGTCGGTGTTCCTCGGCACCGTGATCGGAGCGGCCGCCGGGTACTTCGGCGGCAAGGTCGACATGGTGATCAGCCGGGTGATGGACCTGTTCCTGGCCTTCCCGCACCTGCTGCTCGTCCTGTCCCTGACCCCGATCCTGCAGTCCCGCCTCGGCGGCACCGCGCTCGACTCCGGAAGCCTGCTGCCGGTGGCCTCACTGGTGATCATCCTGGGCTTCTTCGGCTGGGCGTACCTGGCCCGCGTGGTGCGCGGACAGGTGCTGTCCCTCCGGGAGCAGGAGTTCGTGGAGGCCGCCCGGGCCTACGGCGCGTCCCGGCGCAGCATCATCTTCCGGCAGATCATCCCGAACGTGATGGGTGTCGTGCTGGTCTACGCGACCATGCTGATCCCCACCAACATCACCGCGGAAGCGGCCCTGTCCTTCCTGGGCGTCGGCGTCAAGGACCCCACGCCCTCGTGGGGGCAGATCCTCAACGCGGCCCAGGCCGGCAACTGGTACCTGTCCGACCCGTGGTTCCTGGCCGTCCCGGCGGGCGCCCTCGTGATCACGGTGCTGGCCTTCAACCTGCTCGGCGACGCCGTCCGTGACGCGCTGGACCCGAAGTCCTCCCGCCACTGAACCCTCGCCCCGCCCGCTCTCCCACCCGTTCCGAGCCCCTTCCGGCTTCGAGCCCTCATGCGCTTGGAGCCCCCACTCGTGGCGTTCGACGCCTCTCCCACCCTCACCCACCCACGAGGAGCCCCCAGTGCAACGACGCATCGCAGCGGCAGTCGCCCTGTCCCTGACCACCGCGATGGCCCTGACCGCCTGCAGCGGCAGCAAGCCCGCCCCCGGCGCCGGCGCCAAGAGCGCAACCGGCACCTTCGACCCCGTGCACGTCGGCAAGGGCTTCAGCACCAAGGGCGGCAACGTCAACGTCCTGATGTCCACGGACTTCCAGACGCTGGACCCCGGCAACAGCAACTACGTGCAGACCGCCAACGTGGGCCAGCTCTACTACCGCACGCTGACCATGGCCAAGGAGACGGCGGGAGCGCCGCCCACGATCGTGCCGGACCTCGCCACCGACCTCGGCACCCACTCCGAGGACGGCCTGACCTGGACGTACACCTTGCGCGAGGGGCTGAAGTTCGAGGACGGCACCCCGATCACCAGCAAGGACATCAAGTACGGCGTCGAGCGCACCTACGCACGCGACGTCTACACCCAGGCGCCGCAGGAGCTGAACTCCGTGCTCTCCGACGACACCTACAAGGGTCCCTACAGCGGCGGCGACTTCAAGGGCATCGACACCCCGGACGACCGCACGGTCGTCTTCCACCTCAAGCAGCCCTTCGCCGAGTTCCCGGCGCTGGTCTCGCGGTCGAACACGGCGCCGGTGCCCAGGGGCGCGGACACCAAGCTGGACTACACCAACCACCCCGTCTCCTCCGGCCCGTACAAGATCAAGTCCTACCAGCGCGGCCGGGCGATGCAGCTCGTCCGCAACGAGCAGTGGGATCCCGCCACCGACCCCAACCGGCCGGCCCTGCCGGACACGTTCACCTTCAGCCTCTCCACCGCGCAGGCCACCATCAGCCAGCAGCTGATCGCCGACTCCGACCCGACGGCCGTCACCCTGGACAGCAACGGCGGCCTCCAGGTCTCCGACGCCGCGCAGCTCAACACACCCGAGGTGAAGAAGCGCACCGCCGCCGGCCTGCTCGGCTGCACCGACGTCCTGGACCTCAACACCCGGACGATCACCGACCCGCAGGTCCGCAAGGCCATCGCCCTGTCCATCGACCGCAGCGCCATGCACCTGCAGTACGGCGGCACCCGGTTCGGCGCGCTCGCCCAGTCCTACATCAACCCGGCGCAGCGCGGCTACGTCGAGCAGCACACCGCACTGGACCCGTCCGGCAAGCCGAACCCGGACGAGGCCAAGAAGCTGCTGGAGGGCAAGACCTACCCCAAGAAGCTGGTGTACGGCTACGCCGACAGCAGCCCCCGCTACAAGAACATCGGCACGACCCTGCAGCAGAACCTCAAGCAGCTCGGCATCGACCTGGAGCTGCGCCCCATCCCGGCGGCCAACTACTTCACCACCCTGGCCGGCGACCAGATGCCCGACATCGCCCGCAGCGGCTGGTGCGGCGGCGCCGACAGCGGCTCGGTCCGCACCACGATCGACCCGAACCTCGGCCCGAGCGTGGACGGCACGACCTACGGCTTCTCCAACGTCCCGCGCTACTACGACCCGGAGGTCTCCCGGGCCATGTACGAGCTGCGGGGCGCCAACGGCACCAGCGAGGAGCTGGGCAAGAAGTGGGCGACCCTGTTCGACCGCGCCATGCAGGACTACCCGCTGGTGCCGCTCGTGCGCACCTACACCAACAGCGTCGTCGGCTCGAAGGTCCGCGGCGCGCAGGTGGGCTACTTCTTCGGCGGCATCGACCTGTCGACCGTCGGCGTCGAACGCTGACGCCCACCCCGCCACCCGACGCGACCACCCGCCTTCGCAGCCCATGAGAGGTACCACGGTGAGTTCCCTGCGAGCCGACAGGCCACGCCCATGACCGGATTCCTGCTGCGGCGTTCCGCCGCGATGATCGCCCTGCTGCTCGTCATCAGCTTCGTGACGTTCAGCCTGTTCCAGCTCGGTCCCGCCGACCCGGCCGCGGCGGCCTGCGGCCAGGAGTGCACCCCCGCCCGCGTGGCCGAGGCCCGGGTCGCCCTCGGGATGGACAAGCCGTTCCTCACCCAGTACGCCGACTACATGTCCGGCCTGCTGCACGGCCGGATGATCGGCGCGCCCGGCACCGAGACCCTCTGTGAATGGCCGTGCCTCGGCAAGTCGTTCCAGACCAACGAGGACGTCACGGCCGTCCTCGAACGGGCCCTGCCGTACACGCTCTCCGTGGCGGGCGGCGCGATCGTCCTGTGGACCGTGGTCGGCGTGGGCCTGGGCCTGCTCGCCGCGCTGCGCAAGGGCCGGTTCACCGACAAGCTGATCGTGGGCGCCGCCTCGGTCGGTGTGTCCCTGCCCATCCCGGTGACGGGTCTGTTGCTGCTGCTGGTCTTCGTCAGCACGCTGGACGTGCTGCCGTTCACCACCAACGCCATCTCCTCGCCGTTCGGCGCCGCCGGCCCGGGCGCCTGGTTCCTCAACTACCTGCTGCCGTGGGTCGCGCTGGCGGTGCTGTTCAGCGCGCAGTACATCCGTGTCACCCGGAGCAGCATGCTGGAGACCTTCGGCGAGGACTTCATGCGCACGGCGCGCTCCAAGGGCCTGGCGCGGCGCGGCATCGTCCTGCGCCACGGCGCCCGGGCCGGCCTCACCCCCATCGTCACCATGCTCGGACTGGACATCGGACTGCTCCTCGGCGGCGCCGTCCTCACCGAGCAGATCTTCTCCGTCCCCGGGGTCGGATTCACCGCGGTGCACGCCGCACAGTCCGGTGACCTGCCCGTGATCATGGCCATCACGATGGTGGCCGCGTTCTTCATCATCGTCTCCAACGTGGTCGTCGACGCCGTCTACGCGGTCATCGACCCGCGAGTGAGGGCTGCCTGATGACCACACCACACGCCGCGCCCCTGCTGGACATCCGCGATCTGCGGGTGAGCTTCCCGACCGACGACGGCCTCGTCCACGCGGTCAACGGGATGGACCTGAGGCTGTCGCGCGGGGAGACCGTCGGGATCGTCGGCGAGTCCGGCTCCGGCAAGACCGTCACGAGCCAGGCGCTGATGGGCCTGCTCAAGGACACCTCGGCCGTCGTCACCGGGCAGATCCTGCTCGACGGGCAGGACCTCAACGCGCTGACCGAGGCGCAGATGCGCGCCTACCGGGGCAAGAAGATCGCGATGATCTTCCAGGACCCGCTGTCCGCGATGCACCCCTTCTACCCGGTCGGCGTGCAGATCGCCGAGGCCTACCGGGTGCACAACACCGTGACCAGGAAGGCCGCGGCGGCCGCCGCCGTCGACATGCTCGGCCGGGTCGGCATCCCCGACCCGAGGAGGCGCTACGACGCCTATCCGCACGAGTTCTCGGGCGGCATGCGCCAGCGCGCGATGATCGCCATGGCCCTGGTCTGCGAACCGGAGCTGCTGATCGCCGACGAGCCCACCACCGCCCTGGACGTCACCGTGCAGGCGCAGATCCTCGACCTGCTCAGCGAGCTGCAGGCGGAGACCGGCACCGCGGTGATCATGGTGACCCACGACCTCGGTGTGGTCGCCGAGGTGTGCCACCAGGTCGTGGTGATGTACGGCGGGCTCTGCGTCGAGCGGGCCACCGTCGCCGACCTGTTCAAGGAGCCCCGGCACCCCTACACCCAGGGCCTGCTGGACTCCATGCCGTCGCTGACGGGCACCGGCGAGCGGCTGCGTCCGATCCCGGGATTCCCGCCCTCGCTCCTGGCCCTGCCCGAAGGCTGCCTGTTCGCCGACCGGTGCCCCCACACCGGCCTGGTCCCCGACGACGCCTGCCACACCCGCCGGCCCGAGCCGGCCGGCCCCGCGGCGCACCCGTCGCGCTGCCACCTGACCCGCCCGCAGCCGGCCCGAGAGGTGGCCCGATGACGCCGTTGCTCGAAGTGACCGACCTGACGAAGCACTTCCCGGTCCGCTCCGGAGCCTTCCGTTCCGGCGTCGGCGTCAAGGCCGTCGACCGCGTCAGCTTCTCGGTCGACGCCGGCCAGACCCTCGGCCTGGTGGGGGAGTCGGGCTGCGGCAAGTCCACCACCGGACGCATGCTCATGCGGCTGCTTCAGCCCACCTCCGGCAGCATCCGGCTGGACGGCCGCGAGATCTCCGAGCTGCGCCGCTCCGACCTCCAGGAGTACCGGCGGCAGGTGCAGATGGTCTTCCAGAACCCGTCCTCCTCGCTCAACCCGCGCCAGTCCGTGGGCAGCGCGATCGCCGCCCCCCTGCTGGCCCAGCGGATCACGCCGCGCGGCGGCGTCAAGGCGGCCGTGCGGGACCTGATGGACCGGGTCGGGCTGCGTCCCGACCACTACAACCGGTTCCCGCACGAGTTCTCCGGCGGCCAGAAGCAGCGCGTGGGCATCGCCCGGGCGCTCGCCCTGAACCCGCGGCTGATCATCTGCGACGAACCGGTCTCCGCACTGGACGTGTCCGTGCAGGCCCAGGTGATCAACCTGCTGGAGGACATCCAGCGGGAAACCGGCGTCGCCTACGTGTTCATCGCCCACGACCTGTCCGTGGTCAAGCACTTCGCCCACCGCGTCGCCGTGATGTACCTGGGCCGGATCATGGAGCACGGGGAGACCCGCGAGGTGTTCGACACCCCCCGGCACCCCTACACCCGGGCGCTGCTGTCGGCGGTCCCGAAGGCGGACCCGGCCGCGGACCGCAGCGGGCGCATCCGGCTGACCGGCGACCTGCCCAGCCCCACCGACCCGCCCTCCGGCTGCGTGTTCCGCTCGCGCTGCCAGTTGCGGCCGCGTCTCGATCCCGAACGCGCCGCCCTGTGCGCCGACAGCGTGCCGGGCGGCACCATCGCCTGCCACCACCACACCACAGGAATGTGACCACAGAAAGGTGACGACAACCGTGCTGATCCGTAACGTCCGCCCTTGGGGCGGCGAGCCCAGCGACGTGGAAATCTCCGGCTCCCGCATCGCCGGGATCCGCCCGTACGACCCCGCGGCCTCTTCGGTCCCTGCCGCGGGGGAGGTGGTGGAGGGCCGCGGCAGGCTGCTGCTGCCGTCGTTCAGCGACGTGCACGTCCACCTCGACTCGACCAGGATCGGCCTGCCGTTCAGGCCGCACACCGGAGGCCCGGGGGTGTGGACGATGACGATGAACGACCGGGACAACTGGCGCTCGGCCGAGGTGCCGCTCACCGAACGCGTCGCCGGCACGCTGGAGCGGATGATCGCCCACGGGACGACGCGGGTGCGCTCGTACGCGCAGGTCGACGTGGACTGCAAGCTTGAGAAGTTCGAGGCCGTGGTGGCCGCGAAGGAGAAGTTCGCGGGCCGGGCCGACGTCCAGATCATGACCTTCCCGCAGGCCGGCATCCTCCGCGAGGAGGGCACCGTCGACTACCTGGAGGCCTCGCTGAAGGCGGGCGCGGAGGTCATGGGCGGCATCGACCCCTGCACCCTGGACCGCGATCCCAGGAAGCACCTGGACATCGTGTTCGGCCTGGCCGAGAAGTACCAGGTCGAGGTCGACATCCACCTGCACGAGCCCGGCCACCTGGGCGTGTTCTCCACCGACCTGGTCATCGAGCGCACCCGGGCCCTCGGCATGCAGGGCAAGGTCACGATGTCGCACGCCTACGAACTCGGCTCGGTCGGCGAGTCCGTCAGCCGCCGCATCATCGACGAGTTCGCCGAACTCGACATCGCCATGGCCACCGTGGCGCCGTCCGGCCGCGGACACCTGTCGCTGGTGGACCTGGTGGAGGCGGGCGTGCGGATCGGCCTCGGCGAGGACGGCCAGCGCGACTACTGGAGCCCCTACGGCAACTGCGACATGCTCGACCGCACCTGGCAGCTGGCCTTCGTCAACAACTTCCGGCGCGACGACCTGATCGAGATGTCCCTGGCGGTCGCGACCCTCGGCGGTGCCTCGATCATGGCCCACGAGGTGCCCCGCCTGAAGGGAACCACCGACCGGCCCGGCCTCGCGGTCGGCGACCGTGCCGACCTCCTGCTGGTCGACGGCGAGACCCCGACCAGCGCGGTCATGGACCGCGGCACCGACCGCACGGTCCTCCACGACGGGGTGGTCGTCGCGGACCAGCTGTCCTTGACGAACGCCTGACCGGCGGGAGGCCGCGCAGCCGCCAGGCCCCGCCGACCTTCGGCGGGGCCTGGCGCGTCGCGCGGGACCAACCTCCCTGTGATGACGACGCGGCCTCAGACGGCGAAACAGTGTGCACGTCGATCTGGCTATCGGCTCGACCGCCATCAGCCGGTTCCACGCCTTGGTGGCGACCACGATGTTGTCGTAGTTCAGGAATAAGTCGACCGACATCGAGTCGTGGAAGATCCAGTTGCGGGGCCTCAGCAGCGAGTAGAAGCCGTCGACGGTGTCGGCCACGAGATCAGCCTGCTGCTGAAGAGCGGCGAGGTCCGGCCGCCTGTCGGCCGGCCTGAGCCACTGTGAACGGACGCCGGCCACCTCGGGAACGCGAGGGCGGGGCAGATCGATCGTTGTTCCGACATGTCGGCCGCCTGACCTGAATCTTCAAGATCCCTGCAAAACCCGCCGGGACCGTTGACACCGCGTTAACGGCCCGAGTAGCGTCACTGATCATCGCGCTGATAATACGTATTATCAGCGACGGCTTCGCAGCCTCCGGAGGAGTTCCCCCGTGTCAAGGATCACGCAGCGTGACATCGCTCGCCTCGCCGGCGTAAGCCAGGCGGTGGTCTCGCTCGTGCTGAACAACAGGACCGACGCGACGACCCGCATCGCTCCCGAGACCAGACAGCGCGTCCTCGACGTGATCCGGGAGACCGGGTACGCGGCCGACCCCGTGGCCCGCCGCATGGTGCGTCAGCTCAATCAGATCATCGGCGTGTTCACCTACGAATCGGTGTTCCCGAGCACCAGCGCCGACTTCTACTACCCGTTCCTGCGTGGCATCGAGGAGTGCGCCGAGCAGCTCAGGTGTGACCTGCTGCTGTTCACCAGCGCTCCGGTCATCGACGGGCGGCGCAAGGTGTTCCACGAGAACAACCGGCTGCGGATCGCCGACGGCTGCATCCTCCTCGGCCGGGACATACCGCACGACGAGCTGGCCCGGCTGAATCGCGAGAACTACCCGTTCGTGGCCGTCGGCCGCCGCGACGACGCGGGTGGCCCGGTGCCCTGCGTGGGGGCGGACTACGCCGCCGCCACCCGGAAGCTGGTCGAGCGGGCCCGGGAGCTCGGGCACCGGGAGTTCGCCTACGTCGGGGCGGGGGAGGGAGCGGAGTCCGCCGACGACCGGATGAAGGGGTTCCGCGCCGGCACCCGGGGGAGCGGCCGGCACGAGCCGACGGCCGGCCGATCCGCGGGGGAGACCCTGGACGCGCTGCTCGCCGCCGGGGTCACCACCGCCGTGGTCGAGGGCTACGCCGACGGGGTCGCGCTGATCCGGGCGGCCCGCGAGCGAGGCGTCGACGTGCCCGGTGACCTGTCGGTCGTGGTGACCGGCGTACCGGCCGATTCGGCGGACGCCGACATCAGGAGCACCGGCTTTCGCATTCCGCGCCGGGAGATGGGCTGGCAGTCGGTGGAACTCCTCGCAGCCTTACTGGAGGACCGGTCGACCACCACGCTCCAGCGGCTTCTGCCATGCCACTTCGTCGAGGGGCAGACCCTCGGTGAACCGAGAAAGGACCGTTCTTGACCGAGATACGCAGTGACGTGCTGGTGGTCGGCGGAGGGCTGGGCGGCGTCGCCGCGGCGCTCGCCGCCGCCCGCGCCGGCCGGACCGTGGTGCTGACCGAGGAGTTCGACTGGATCGGCGGGCAGCTCACCAGCCAGGCGGTGCCGCCGGACGAGCATTCCTGGGTGGAGCAGTTCGGCGTCACGGCGAGCTACCGCGCCCTGCGCGACGGCATTCGCGACTACTACCGCCGGCACTACCCGCTCACCGAACGGGCCAGGGCCCGCCTCGAACTGAATCCCGGTGGGGGCTGGGTGAGCAAGCTCTGCCACGAACCGCGGGTCGCGGTGGCGGTCATCGAGGCGATGCTCGCGCCCTACCGCGCCAGCGGGCGGCTCACCGTCCTCCAGCCGTACCGGCCGACCGCCGCCGACACCGACGGCGACCGGGTGACCGCGGTGACCCTGACCCACCGCGACACCGGCGAGAAGGTCCACGCCACCGCCTCCTACGTGCTGGACGCCACCGAGACCGGCGACCTGCTGCCCCTCACCGGCACCGAGTACGTCACCGGCTTCGAGTCCGCCGCCGACACCGGCGAGCCGAGCGCCCCGCAGGTAGCCCAGCCGCTGAACATGCAGGCCGTATCGGTGTGCTTCGCCATGGACCACGTCGACGGCGACCACACCATCGACAAGCCCGCGGACTACGACTTCTGGCGGTCCTACCGGCCCGAGGTGTGGGGCGGACCGCTGTTGTCCTGGCAGTACCCGCACCCCAGGACACTGGAGCGGGTCGGGCACGACTTCAGCCCCAACCCCAGCGACGACCCGCTGGCCGTCAACGCCGACCAGCGCGTCAATCCCGGCAACGCCAACCTGTGGACGTTCCGCCGGATCGCCGCCCGACGCACCTTCACCGACGGCGCGTACCCCAGCGACATCACCCTGGTCAACTGGCCGATGATCGACTACCTCGAAGGACCGGTCCTCGACGTCCCCGACGCCGCCGACCACCTGCGCCGGGCCAGGGAGCTGAGCTTCGCCTTCCTGTACTGGATGCAGACCGAGGCGCCCCGCCCGGACGGCGGCACCGGATTCCCGGGGCTGCGGCTGCGCGGCGACATCACCGGCGGCACCGACGGCCTGGCCCAGGCCCCGTACATCCGCGAGGCGCGCCGGATCAAGGCCGACTACACCGTCGTCGAGCAGGACCTCTCGCTCGCCGTCCGAGGGGAGCGGGGCGCCGTGCGCTACCTGGACTCCGTCGGCCTCGGCATGTACCGGATCGACCTGCACCCCTCGACGGGCGGCGACAACTACATCGACGTCGGCTGCAGCCCGTTCGAGATCCCGCTGGGCGCGCTCCTCCCGCAGAGGGTCGAGAACCTCCTGCCCGCCGGCAAGAACATCGGCACCACCCACATCACCAACGGCGCCTACCGGGTCCACCCGGTCGAGTGGAACATCGGGGAGGCCGCCGGCGCGCTCGCCGCCTTCTGCCTCGCTCACGGGACCGGCCCCCGCGCGGTCAGGGAGACCCCCGAGCTGCTCTCGGCTTTCCAGGACCAGCTCATCGCGGCCGGCGTCGAACTGCGCTGGCCCGACGTCACGGGCTACTAGGCCCCACGCACCACCGAGGAGAACACCATGTCGATTCGAAGAGGGCTGGCCACGGTCGCCGCCGCGATGTCCGCAACGCTCGTCCTGGCCGCGTGCGGTGGAGAGGGCTCGGAGGGCGAGAAGGGGCCGGTGAGCCTGCGGATGACGGTCTGGACCTCCAACAAGCCGCACCTGACGCTCTTCAACGAGATCGCCGCCGAGTACCTGGCGGCCCACCCCGAGGTCAAGGACATCAAGTTCGACCCGCTGCCGTTCGACAGCTACAGCACGGCGCTCACCACCCAGATGACCGGCGGCAACGCCCCCGACCTCGCGTGGGTGTTCGAGACGGACGCGGCCGACTTCGTCAGCTCCGGGGCCCTGGTGCCGCTCGACGACACCCTGAAGCAGACCAGCGGCTACCAGTACGAGGACCTGATCCCGAGCACCACCAAGCTCTGGAAGCGCGACGACAAACTGTACGCGTACCCGTTCTCCACCTCGCCGTTCGGTGTCTTCGTCAACCACGACCTGCTGAAGCAGGCCGGACAGCAGACCCCGGACGAGCTCATCGCGGCCGGCAAGTGGGACTGGGCGACCGTGCTCGCCGAGGGCGCCGAGGTGCACCGCTCCACCGGCAAGGCCGGCGTGGTGATCCGTGACTTCGAGTACAAGGAATGGGGCAACGCGGCCACCTTCTGGGGCGGCTGGAAGGCCGAGCCCTGGAGCGCCGACGGCAGGACCTGCACCTTCGACAGCCAGCCGATGGTCGACGCGATGACCGCCCTGCACAAGGGGATCTTCGAGGACAAGGCGATGCCGGGCCCCGGCGAGTCCGCCGACTTCTTCACCGGCGACGCGGCGATGACCATCACCCAGATCAGTCGGGCCTCGCTGCTGGACGGCGCCAAGTTCGACTGGGACCTGGTGCCGCTGCCGGCCGGACCGGGCGGCGACTACTCGGTGATCGGCCAGGCCGGCATAGGCGTGGTCAAGCGGGGCGGCCACACCAAGGAGGCCAAGGACTTCCTCGCCTACTTCACCAACCCGCAGAACTCCGCCAAGCTCGCCGCCTACTTCCCGCCGCCCCGGGAGTCCCAGCTCACCGCGGAGAACCTGGCCAAGACCAACCCGCTGCTGAAGAACGACCAGCTCGAAAGCGTGGTCGTCAGCGGCGTCAAGAAGGGTGCGGTCAAGCCGGGCCACACCGGCCAGGCCGAACTCGCGCAGCGGGTCCGCGCCGGACTGGACCCGCTGTGGACGCCGAACGCCGACGTCAAGGGCGTTCTCGGCGACCTGTGCAAGAACATCTCCCCGCTGCTGGGGAAGTGACCATGTCCGTCTCCCCGCGAACAGCGGTGGCGGACCCGCCCAGGAGCGGGTCCGCCCCCGCGGGGCAGCCGCCGCGACGTCCGTTCTGGACCCGGCGCCGACGTGACCAGCTCGCCGGCCTCGCGTTCATCGCGCCCCAACTCCTCGGCAGCGCCGTCTTCGTGCTGCTGCCCATCGCCCTGGTCTTCCGGTACAGCCTGCACGAGTGGAACGTGCTGGCCGGTGACTTCACCTACACGGGCGGCGACAACTACACCCAGCTGCTGGACGACGCCAACCTGCCCGAGGTCCTGAAGTCCACGGCCCTGTTCTCGGTCGGCCTGGTGGTGCTCAACCTCTCCCTGGCTCTGATGCTCGCCGTCCTGCTCAACCAGAAGCTGCGCGGAATGACGGTGTTCCGCACGCTGTTCTTCTCCCCCGTCGTGGTGTCGCTGGTCGCCTGGACCATCGTGTGGGGCTTCCTGCTCCAGAACAACGGCGGCATCAACGGCCTGCTGCGCACCGTCGGCATCGACGGACCCAACTGGCTGCGCGGCGAGGGCACCGCCATGCTCTCGGTCATCGTCGTGCAGGTGTTCAAGAACGTCGGTCTGAACATGGTGCTGTTCCTGGCCGCGCTCCAGGGCGTGCCCAAGGAGCTGTACGAGGCGGCCCGGGTCGACGGGGCCGGCGCGTGGATCCGGTTCCGGTCCATCACCCTGCCGCTGATCAGCCCGACGATCCTGCTGACGTCGGTGATCACCATCGTGGGTTCGCTCCAGGTGTTCGCGCAGATCGCGGTGCTCACCCAGGGCGGCCCGAAGCTGTCCACCACCGTGCTCGTCTACTACCTCTACCAGCAGGCCTTCCAGTTCCATCACTTCGGCTACGGCGCGACCCTGTCCATCCTGCTGCTGCTGATCGTGCTGGCGCTCACCGTGCTGCAGTGGCAGATGCGCAAGAGGTGGGTCTTCTATGAATCGTAAAATCCCGCTGCGCACCCGAGTCGCCCTGTACGGCCTGCTCTGCGTGCTCGCGATCCCCTTCGTCTTCCCGACCTGGTGGATGGTGACGTCGTCGTTCAAGCCCATCGGCGACATCTTCGCCTACCCGCCGAAGCTCTTCCCGACCAACCCGACGGTCTCGGCCTACCGGGACGTCTTCGACGGGCGCCCGTTCGTCCAGCAGTACGTCAACAGCCTCTACATCGCCGTGCTGGTGACGGCGGGGACGATGATCGTGTCCTCGCTCGCCGGGTACGCCTTCGCCCGCATCAGGTTCCGCGGCCAGAACGCGCTGTTCCTGGTGGTGCTGGTGGGCCTGCTCATCCCGAGCGAGGTCACCATCGTCCCGCTCTTCCAGATGTTCAACGACCTCGGCCTGACCAACACCCACTGGCCGTTGATCCTGGTGCCGATCTTCGGCGCGCCCAGCGTCATGGCCACGTTCATCATGCGGCAGTTCTTCATCAGCCTGCCCAACGAACTGGAGGAGGCCGCCCGGATCGACGGCATCGGCTACTTCGGCACGTTCTGGCGGATCGCGCTGCCGCTGGCCAGGCCGGCCCTCGGCGCCGTCGGGATCTTCACCTTCCTGCAGAGCTGGAACCTCTACCTGGAACCGGTGGTGTACCTCTCCTCGCCGGAGAAGTTCACCCTGCCGCAGGCGCTCACCCAGTACGTGGACTCCTACGGCGGGGCCATGTGGAACGTCCAGCTCGCCGCGGCGTCGCTGACCGCGGTCCCGGTGCTGATCGTGTTCGTCATCGCCCAGAAGCAGTTCATCGAGGGCCTCGCCCATACGGGGCTGAAGTGAACGCCACACTCGGCATCGACATCGGTGGCACCAAGACGCTCGCCGCCCTCGTCGGACCCGACGGCGCCGTGCTCGACCAGGCGCGGGCCGACACCCCGGCCGCGCAGGGCCCGGCCGCGGTGCTGCGGACCGCCGCCGACCTGGCCCGGCGCCTCGGCGGCACCGGCCCGGTCGGCGTCGGCGCCGCGGGTCTCATCGACCCGGCCACCGGCGTCGTCCGGTACGCCACCGACTCCCTGCCCGGCTGGGCCGGTACACCGGTGGCCGACGCGCTGGCCCAGCGCATCGGCCGGCCCGTCGTGGTGGACAACGACGTCAACGCCGCCGCCCTCGGCGAGAGCTGGGCCGGGGCCGCCCGCGGTCACGCACACGTGCTGCTGGTCGCGGTCGGCACCGGCCTCGGCGGCGGCCTGGTCCGCGGCGGCGCCGTCGACCACGGGGCGCGCGGCGGCGCCGGAGAGACGGCTCATCTTCCGGCGCCGGACGCCGACGAGCTGACCTGCGGCTGCGGGCGCACCGGGCACCTGGAGGGCGTGGCCTCCGGCACCGGGCTCGCCCGCGCCTATCGGCTGCGCACCGGGGCGGACGTCACCGGCCGCGAGGTCGCCGCCCGCTGCGCCGCCGGCGACCCGGCCGCCGTGGAGGTCCTCGCCACCGCCGGCCACGCCCTCGGCCGGGCCCTCGCGGGTCTGGTGGCGCTGCTCGATCCGCAGACGGTGGTGGTGGCCGGAGGGGCCGGCCGAGCGCTGCTGCCGTACGCCCGGAGCGCGTACGCCGCCGAGCGGCTGCCGGTCCACGCCGACGTGTCGCTGGTCCCGGCCGCGCTCGGTGACGCGGCGGTCGCCGTCGGCGCGGCCCGGGCGGCGATGGTCCGGCGAGCCATGAGCCTGCCGTCCGGTCCGGGGCCTACCGGTCCCGGGCAGGTCGATCCCGGGTCCGCCGGTCCCGGTCCTGCCGAACCCGGCAGCCGGCCGCGAGCGGCCACCTTCCCGCGCACCACCGAAACGGAGCCCCAGTGAACGTTCTCGACACCCTCCGCGGCGGTCTGGTGGTCTCCTGCCAGCCGCTGCCGGACGAACCCGCCGACCCGATGCGCGACGCATCCGTGCAGGCGAAGGTCGCCGCCGCCGCGGTGCTCGGCGGCGCGGCCGGCATCCGCGCCAACGGCCCCGAGGACATCGCCGCCGTGCGGGCGGCGGTGGACGTGCCGGTCATCGGCCTGTGGAAGGACGGCCCCGGGCCGGTCGTGATCACGCCGACCGCCAGGCACGTCCGAGCCGTCGCGCGGGCCGGGGCGCACCTGGTCGCCATCGACGCCACCGACCGTTCGCGGCCCGAGCCGTTCGAGGCCGTCGTCGCCGCCGCGCACGCCGCAGGCGTTCTCGTCCTGGCGGACGTGTCCACCGAGGCGGAGGGACGGACCGCGGCCGACGCTGGCGCCGACGCTGTTGCCACCACGCTCTCCGGCTACACCTCGCACAGCCCGAAGACCCCGGGGCCCGACCTCGGCCTGCTGGAACGCCTCGTCAAGCGGCTGTCCGTTCCGGTGATCGCCGAAGGCCGCTACCGCACAGCGGACGACCTGCGACGCGCCTACGCCGCCGGGGCACACGCCGTGGTGGTGGGCAACGCCATCACCTCACCCCTGTACCTGACCAGGGAGCTGGCCCGGTCGGCTCCCGCTCACGCCGACGCGAACGGAGTGCACCCCTGATGAGAAGACGCACGGTCCTTACCGCCGGAGCCGCCGTCCTGGCCGCCCCGCTGCTGGGCCTCACCCCGCAGGCGGCCACCGCGGCCCCACGTCCGAGCCGCCGGATCGCCCTCGTCCCGCTCGACGACCGGCCCGTCAACGTCTACTGCCCGACCATGACCGCCGCCGTCGCCGGCGTCGACCTCGTACTGCCGCCGCGCGAGACCCTCGGCCGATTCTTCCAGCCCGGGGACGGCGCGGCCGTCGCCCGCTGGCTGGGCTCGGCCGGTGGGGACGAGTACGTGATCTCGGTGGGCATGCTCGCCTACGGCGGCCTGATCGCCTCCCGCACGGGTACGCCCACCCTTGAGTCGGCGCGGGCCAACATCGCGGCGATCCGGGCACTGCGGGCGGCCCGCCCGCGCGCGCAGATCGTGGTCCACGACACCATCCAGCGCCTCGCGCTGACCCCCGGCAATCCCGACAACGAACAGTACGTGGCCGCGCTGGTCGAGTGGGCCAAGCTGTACGACCAGGTGGAGAACCTCGGCCGGGAAGAGTTGCGGCCCCGGCTCACGGCGGTGCGGGCCACCATCCCGGACGCGGTGGTCGACGACTACCTGAAGGCGCGGGCCCGCAACCACGAGGTCAACCGGCAGATGGTCGAGTGGGTGGCCGACGGAACCATCAGCCATCTGGTGCTCTCCGAGGACGACACCGCCCCGGTGGGCCTGGCCCGGGCCGAACGCGTCGAGCTCGAAGAGCTGGTCGAGCGGTTGGGGGTCGGCCCGCGGGTGGAGGTCTTCCCCGGCGCGGACGAGGTCGACGCGCTGCTGGTCGCCCGGCTGATCGCCGCGGGCACCTCGCCCACCTACCGGGTGGAGTACGCCGGGATCTCCGGCGAGCAGTGGACGGCGGAACTCGAGGGCATCCCGTTCGCGGAGAACATCCGCCGACACGTGAAGTCCGCCGGCGGCACCGTCGTCAGCGGCAACGCCGACCTGGTGCTCATGGTCAACACCCCGTCGGCGGACAAGGACCAGCGGGCGGCCGACCTCGCCGCGTTCGCCCGCCGGGTCGCCGGGCTGACGGCGGCCGGGGAGTCGGTCGTCGTGGTGGACCCGGTCTTCGTCAACCGCGCCGACCACGACCTGGTGGCCGAGCTGGAACAGCGCGTCGACCTGGCCGCGCTGCTGTCGTACTCCGGCTGGAACACCGGCGGCAACGCCCTCGGTCTGGCCCTGGCCCACGGCACCGCTCGCTGGGCCTTCCTGAAGCGCTCGACCAGCGGACTGGGGGTACCGGCGCTGACCGGGCCGGGCCGGGCGCACGCGGAGTACCTGCTCTACCGGTTCGTCAAGGACGACCACTGGAAGAACGTCGTTCAGAAGGCCGCCTACGCGGAGGCCAGGTCCAAGGGGTGGAACCCGTTGAACCTGACGGCCGAGCAGAAAGCCGTCTTCGACGGCTGGGTCCAGGACCGCCTCGCCCCGGTGACCCGGCAGTACTTCACCGACCACTTCGCCGGCCACCACCTCCTCCTCGGCCGCCGCGGCGCGACCACCCGCACCGCCAGGCTCGCCGCCGTCAGTGACGTCCACATCGAGCTGCCTTGGGACCGCCTCTTCGAGGTGACGCTCGAACCCCACCTCACCCTGGGCTGAGAGGAGAGGAGGACGAACGATGCGGCACAGCCCCCGCCATCGCTGCTGGGCATCGCCGCGGCCACCGACCTGAGCCCTCCTGGCCCGGACGCCGCAAGGTCCCGTCGCTCCGGACATCCTCCGAAGCCTGTACCGAGACGTCGAGCGCGGAGGTGATCTCGTCGGCGATCAGCAGGTCGGGTCCGACGGCGAGGGCGCGGGCGATGGCCACTCGTTGGCGTTGTCCGCCCGACAGTTGGTGGGGGAGGCGGTCGGTGAGGTGGGGGGCCAGGTCGACGAGGTCGAGCAGGTCCGTGATGCGGGCGGCACGTGCGGTCCGGTCGAGCCGGTGGAACGCGGTGGCGGCTTCGGTGAGGGTCCGGCGGACCGTCATCCGGGGAACGAGTGCGGTGTCGGGGTCCTGGAAGACCATCTGGACCGCGCGGCCCAGTCGTCGCCGCTCGCGGCCGGTGCGGGCGCCGGCCGGCTGGTCGCCGAGCAGGTCCGGCCGCGGTGGACGGGGACGAGTCCGACGATCGCGCGGGCCAGGGTCGACTTTTCCCGAGCCGGCCGTCGCGGCCGTCGCCGACGGCGTCGAATCCTGCGGTGGCGCGCCCTTCGAACTCCTCGTGCCCGGTCTCGATGCCGGTGTCGAGCATGTAGGCCGTGACGCCCTCGCCTGTTCCCTCGACTGTGAAGAGGCCGTCAAGGGGGAGCACCGGCGCACGGGCACGGCGTCCGGAACGGGGGGCGATGGCCCGGCGGGGCCTCCGTGCCATGCAGCCGGGAGGATGGGGGAGGCCCCGGGGCCGGGTCGTGGTCCGGGGGCCGCGGGGGTGCCAGGACCGTGCGTGGAACCTGTTGGAATGCGACGGGTCGGCGTCGGTGGCCCCCTACTGTGCGGTGAGTGCTTGGGCGCGCTGCCTCAGGTCTTGGGGAACGTCGTCCCGCTGGGCGACATCGCGGACAAGGTCCCGCAGTTCCGCCGTCGTGCCGTCGGCTCCGTCGTCGCAGGGACGGGGCCGGACACGGGAACCCCGCTGGTGTGCCCAGGGCCACGGGAACGCGGCCTGCGTGGCCCTCGGCTCCGGAATCGTCGGAGGCCACCATGGCCATCGACGGCTGAGGGGCCGGCTGATCCCCGATCGCGGGATTGTGCCAGCAGGCGGAACCGGGGCGAGGCGCCCCGCCCCTGGACAGTCACGTGCCGGCTGGCTCCTCGCACCGGGGCGTACGGCGCCGGCCCTTCTGGGAGGGGGCCGGGTCGTCCGCCGTGGTCGGGCTGCAGGGTCAGTCGGTACAGCCGGGGACCGGGGCGGTGGATCCGGTGCAGTTGTTCGGCAGGTTGCCGGTGACGGGTGAGTGCGAGGTGGTGACGGTTCCTCCGTTGAGGATTCCGCCGGCGGTCTCCGCGGCCTCGTTGCCGGTGACGGCGGTATCGGCCAGGTGCAGCTCGCTGAGGCGGCCGTTGTTGAGGATGCCGCCGCCGACTCCTCCGGTCGTCCGGTTCGCCACGACGCGGCTCCCGGTCAGGGTGGTGGTTCCCGCATTGCCGAAGAGGCCGCCGCCGCCGACGCCCGCCGTGTTGTCGCGCACGGTCGTGTCGGTCAGCGTCGTGACGGCGCGTTCGCCGTTGGTGGTGATACCGCCGCCGAACTCCCGCGCGTGGTTCGACTCCACCGTGCTGCTGGTGAGGGCGAGGGTGGCGAAGTTGTTGAAGATCCCGCCGCCGCTGCCGAAGGAGCCGCCCCGGACCGTGATGCGCTCCAGGGTGAGCCGGCCGCCCATCTCCACTTCCAGGACCCGGAAGTCTGGCGTTCCGTCGGCCGTGCCGCGGGCGATCACCGCGGCGGACGGGCCGCGTGAGCGGATCCGAATGTCGCCGGCGACTGCGGTCAGGGCGTTCATCCTCCCGTACGGGCGGGCGAAGGTGTATGTGCAGCCCGGCTGGAGGACGATCTCCCAGGGCGTTGCGGGGTGGTTGTTCCCGGCGGTGACCGCCTCGTTCAGCAGCCGGTCCCGGTCCTGGACACAGGGGACGACGGCCCCGGGCCGCACATCCGTGCCCACCGCGGGGGGTACCGGGCCCAGAACGGCCCCGGCGGCGACCGCACCGCACTGGATCCATCGCATACATCCCATGGGGGAAGCATCCGTGGCGTCCCGGCGGCCCGCACGCGGGAGGATGCCGTCCGGGCGACCGTCCCGGCGAGGGGCTCCGGGCAAGGTCATCGGGTGGTGCGCGCGTGCCGGAACACGGCGCCGACCGCGATCGCCGTGGCGGCGGCGAGTACGGCGAGGGCCACAACGGTCGCGGCGTCCGGATCGGTGAAGGGCTGGGCGCGGCGCGCCTGCCAGGTCAGGACGAGGGTGAGGCCCAACCAGGCCGCTGCGGCGATCCAGACCAGCGCGGTGCGGTGGCGCTGGTCGAGCCGCCGGGGCCCGCGGGTGAGGAGCAGCCCCAGCAGGGCCAGCGCCTGGAGGGCATGGACACCGACGAAGTGCGCCACGCGCACGTCCCCGCCGGCGGTGCTGAAGTTGGTGACCGCCATCCCCGGTCCCCCGTCGGGCGGGCCCACCGTGTGGGCGCCCACGACCGGCATGCCTGCGCCGAGGTCTGCGGCGGCCTTCTGCGCCGGGGTCGGGGTGACCATCAGGGCCGCGACGGCCATGCCGACGAGCGAGAGCAGCAGGCCCAGGCGCAGTGCCCAGGCGAGTGCGGGCGGTTCCACGTGCTGTCGCAGGAGCAGGGCGGCGGTGAGCAGGGCCATCGCGGTGACCAGGGAGATGACCGCCAGTGCGGCGAAGGTGAGCGTGGAGGCGGTGGGGGTGGTCAAGTTGAAGTGGCTGGTCGTCCCCGCCGCCGCCGCGCGGAAGACCCACGCCACCTCCAGGACGACACCGGCCGCGGTGGCCCAGGAGATCAGCCGGACCAGGCGCGCATGTCCGCGGACGAAGGTCAGCAGCCACAGCAGGGTGAGCGCGTAGAGGCCGAAGGAGAAGGAGAACCGGGCGGGCTTGGCCCAGGCTGGCTGTCCGGTGATGTCGCGCGGGTCCACGGCCACGCCGACCAGGGCCGCCAGGCAGCCCAGGCCGAGGAGCACACCGGCCGCGGTGAGCGGGGGGTCATCCGCCCACGCCCTCCGCACCGCAACCCACGGCCCGTATGCCGCCACCACGGCCCTCCTTTCCGCCTTCCCCGCCGGTCACCTCACCGGCACTGTGCAGCACACCGGGACGGCAGGCCCCTCCGGCCCGCCACGGCCTCACCCGCACGTGGCCGCCTCCTGGGCCCGTTCGGACCTCTCCGCTGCCGAGGGGCGCGGGAAGGGCCCGTGCGAATGAGGCCTGTCGTGACGTCAACAGCGACAACACGGAGATCGTCGTCGAGAAGACCTCCACCTCCCAGGACTACGACGACTTCATCGCGGACCTTCCGGAGGCGGAGTGCCGCTGGGCCGCCTACGACTTCGAGTTCGAGAAGGAGGGGCCGGAAAGCGGAACAGGCTCACGTTCGTGTCCTGGGCGCCGGACACGGCCAGGATCAAGCAGAAGATGCTCTTCGCCTCCTCCAAGGACGCGCTCCGGAGGTCGCTCGTGGGCATCGCGGTGGAGATCCAGGGCACCGAGTACAGCGAGGTCGCCTACGAGTCGGTCCTCGACAAGGCGAACCGCGGCAACTGACCGCCGACCCGCCAGGGCCACGACCGGACCCGCACCCCGGCACCTGGTCAGCAGCCCGGGCCAAGGCCCCGGCTCGGTCCAGGCCCTCTGCTCGGTCTCGGTGGCCTGAGCGGCACGAGGCGGCGCAGCGGGCTGCCGGCAGGGAAGGGACGCACCACCCCGCAGCCCGCGTAGCTCAGCCAGACGCTGCCCTTGCGTCCGGCGGCAATCCCGCTGATCACGGTCTGCTCACCCGCGGAGCGGTGATGGCGGGGTTGTCGCAGCCTGCGGTGATCCGCTGGATCGCGGCGTGCTCGGCGGGGTCGGTGCTCAGGCCCCGCCTGGTCTTCACGGTGACCCGGTCGGAGATGTAGCGGCAGGTCGCGGTGGCGGCCGGGGGCATCCACTGTGAGGGGTCGCGATCCGCTTTGCTCTGGTTGGCGCTGTCGTGGACCGCGAGGAGGGAGCGCCGGTCGTCGAGGTCGTTGGCGTAGGCCTGGCGCTCGGCCGCGCTCCACACCGCCGCTCCGACTGGTGGGGAGCGTCATTCGAGGTGTGCGGTATTCCGGACCGGACGGAGAGCAAGCGCCGCCTGTTTGGGCGCAAGTGAAATGCCCGCCGGGGTCACGGGTGGGTTCCGTGACCCCGGCGGGCGCCGGTTGTGGGGACTGGTCGGTCGGGTCCGCTACTGGTTGCGGCGGCGCCTGCTGTGGCCGAGGGCGAGGGCGCCGACGATCAGCAGTCCGCCTGCGATGCCCACGACGGTGAGGACGGCGGTGCCGGTGTGGGCGAGGATGCCGGACGGCTTGGGGGCCGCGGGGCCACCGGGCTTGCCGGGCGCCGCAGGGGTGTCGTGCTCGACCTTGACCGTGGCGGTGGCCTCGGGGGAGGTGAGCGTGGCGTTGCCGGCCTTGCCGGTGGCGGTGGCGGTGTTGACGACCTTTCCGCGCTGGGCGTCCTGGGTGGTGATGGTGTGCGGCTGGGTGGTGCACATCATCGTCTCGCCGGGGGCGAGGCTGGTCCTGGGGCAGGTGACGTCACCGGCGGTGGGGTCGTCGACCTTGATGTCGGTGACGGTGAGGGTGCCCTGGTTGGCGATGGTGAGCTTCCAGTCGATGCGGTCGCCGGTGTCGTTCCTCCCGGTCTTGTTGGTGTCGGTGACGTCGGCGGTCTTGGTGAGGCCGAGGACGCCCTTGCCGTTGGAGGGGATGGTCACGTCGGAGGGCGGGGACACCGGGGGCTCGCCGCGCGGCGGGGTGCCGGTGGCGGTGGCCGTGTTCTTCACCGTGCCCGCGTCCACGTCGGCCTGGGTGACCGTGTAGCCGGCGGTGCAGCTGACGGTGGCGCCCGGAGCCAGGGAAGCGGCGCCGCTCGGGCAGGTGACGGCGTCGAGCTTGCCGTGCCCGGTGAAGGCGCCCTCCTTGATCGTGACGTCCTTCAGCGTCACGTTGCCGGTGTTGGTGACGGCGAAGGTGTAGGCGACCTTCTCGCCGGTGACCAGTCGGCCGGGCTTCTCGGTCTGGGCCGACTTGACGAGGGCCACGGCAGGCTTGGGTGCCTGGGGCAGTTCCACCTCCGACGGCGGGGACACCGGGGGCTCGCCGCGCGGCGGGGTGCCGGTGGCGGTGGCGGTGTTCGTCACCGAGCCCGCGTCCACATCCGCCTGGGTGACCGTGTAGCCGGCGGTGCAGCTGACGGTGGTGCCGGGCGCGAGGGCGACGGCCTCCTCTGGGCAGGTGACCGGGTCGAGCGTGCCGTGGCCGGTGAACCGGCCCTCGTTGATCTTGACGTCCTTGAGGGTGACGTTGCCGGTGTTGCGGACGGTGAAGCTGTAGGTGATCTTCTCGCCGGTGACGAGCTTGTCGTCCTGGCCGGTGGTGGCGGACTTGAGCAGGGTCAGGGAGGGCTGGTCGGTGGTGGTCGCCGTGGTGTCGGACGGCGGGGACACCGGCGGCTGGCCCTTGGGCGGGGTGCCGGTGGCGGTCGCGGTGTTCTTCACCGAGCCCGCGTCCACATCCGCCTGGGTGACGGTGTAGGCGGCGGTGCAGAGCACGGCGGCGCCGGGCGCCAGGGTGGCGGCCTCCTTGGGGCAGGTGACGGCGGAGACCTTGCCGCTGCCGGTGAACGCGGTCTCGTTGATCTTGACGTCCGTGAGGGTGACGTTGCCGGTGTTGGTGACGGCGAAGGTGTAGGTGATCCGCTCACCGGCGACCAGGGTGCCGGTGGAGGAGGACTTCACCAGAGCCACGGCCGGCTGTTCCGGCGCCGGGAGGAGCGCGTCGGCCGGCGGGGAGACCGAGGCCTCGCCGCGCGGCGGGGTGCCGGTGCTGGTGGCGGTGTTCTTGATCGACCCGGCGTCGACGTCGGCCTGCGTCACGGTGTAGGTGGCGGTGCAGGTGACCGTGGCGCCCGGGGCCAGGGACGCGGCCTCGGCGGGCGGGCAGGTGACCGCCGACAGCTGGCCGCTGCCGGTGAAGGCGGTCTCGTTGACCTTCACGTCCTTCAGCGTGAGGTTGCCGGTGTTGGTGACGGTGAAGTGGTAGCGGACGGTCTCGCCGACGACGAGCTCGTCCGGCTTGCTGCTGTGCCCGGTCTTGACCAGGGACAGGGCGGGCTTGTCGGCCGTCGTCGCCACGGTCTGGGCCGGCGGGGAGACCGGGGGCTCGCCGCGCGGCGGCGTGCCGGTGGCGGTGGCGGTGTTCTTGATCGAGCCGGCGTCCACGTCGGCCTGCGTCACGGTGTAGGTGGCGGTGCAGGTGACCGTGGCGCCCGGGGTCAGGGACGCGGCCTCGGCGGGCGGGCAGGTGACCGCCGACAGCTTGCCGCTGCCGGTGAACTCGCCCTCGTTGACCTTCACGTCCTTGAGGCTGACATTTCCGGTGTTCTTCACCTCGAACTTGTAGATGACCTCCTCACCGGCGACGAGGGTGCCGGTCGAGGACGACTTCACCAGGGCCACGCCCGGTGCGTCGGTCGTGGTCAGCACGACCTGGGACGGCGGCGACACCGGGGGCTCGCCCGAGGGCGGGGTGCCGGTGCTGGTGGCGGTGTTCTTCACCGAGCCCGCGTCCACATCCGCCTGCGTCACGGTGTAGGTGGCGGTGCAGGTGACCGTGGCGCCCGGGGCCAGGGATGCGGCCTCGGCGGCGGGGCAGGTGATCGCCGACAGCTTGCCGCTGCCGGTGAATTCCCCTTCGTTGACCTTCACGTCCTTGAGCGTGACGTTTCCGGTGTTGGTGACGGCGAAGCTGTAGGTGACCGCCTCACCCGCGACCAGCGTGCGGGTCGAAGCCGACTTCACCAGGGACACCGCGGGCTCGCTCGGAGCCGGGACAACGGCCTCGCTCGGCGGGGAGACGGGCGGCGGGCCGCTCGGCGGGGTGCCGGTGCTGGTGGCGGTGTTCTTGATCGACCCGGCGTCCACGTCGGCCTGCGTCACCGTGTACGTGGCGGTGCAGGTGACCGTGGCGCCCGGGGCCAGGGATGCGGCCTCGGCGGCGGGGCAGGTGATCGCCGACAGCTTGCCGCTGCCGGTGAACGCGGTCTCGTTGACCTTCACGTCCTTGAGCGTGACGTTCCCGGTGTTCTTCACCGCGAACGTGTAGTTGACGGTCTCACCGACGGTCAGCGTGTCGGGCTGGCTGCTGCTCGCGGTCTTGACCACGGTCAGGGCCGGGTTGCTCGGTGCCGGGACGGTCACCTCGCTGGGCGGGGAGACCGGCGGCGGGCCGCTCGGCGGGGTACCGGTCGCCGTGGCGGAGTTCTTGACGGAACCCCCGTCCACGTCGGCCTGGGTGACGGTGTAGGTGGCGGTGCAGAGCACCGTCGCGCCCGGAGCCAGCGAGGCGGCACCGTTCGGGCAGGTGACGGGGGAGAGCTTGCCGCTGCCGGTGAACGTGCCCTCGTTGACCTTGACGTCCGTGAGGGTGACGTTGCCGGTGTTGGTGACGGCGAACGTGTAGCTGATCTCCTCCCCGACGGTGGCCTTGTCGGTGGAGGCGGTCTTCACGAGCGCCACGGCCGGCTGCTCCGGTGCCGGGAGGAGCGCGTCGGCCGGCGGGGAGACCGGGGGCTCGCCGCGCGGCGGGGTGCCGGTGCTGGTGGCGGTGTTCTTGATCGAGCCGGCGTCCACGTCGGCCTGCGTCACGGTGTAGGTGGCCGTGCAGGTCACCGCCGCACCAGGGGCCAGGGATGCGGCCTCGGCGGGCGGGCAGGTGACCTGAGACATGGTGCCGCTGCCGGTGAACGCGGTCTCGGTGACCTTCACGTCCTTCAGCGTCACGTTGCCGGTGTTGGTGACCGTGAAGTCGTAGCGCGCCTGCTCGCCGACGATGAGTTCGTTCGGCTTGCTGCTGTGGCCGGTCTTGACCAGAGCCAGCGCGGGCTTGTCGTTCGCGGTGACCGTCGCGTCGGCCGGCGGCGACACCGGGGACCCGCCACGGGGCGGAGTGCCGGTGGCGGTGGCCGTGTTCTTCACCGAACCCGCGTCCACGTCCGCCTGCGTCACCGTGTAGGTCGCGGTGCAGGTGACCGTGGCGCCCGGGGCCAGGGATGCGGCCTCGGCGGCGGGGCAGGTGATCGCCGACAGCTTGCCGCTGCCGGTGAACGCGGTCTCGTTGACCTTGACGTCCTTGAGGGTGACGTTTCCGGTGTTCTTCACGTCGAACGTGTAGGTGATCTCCTGACCCGCGACGAGCGTGCCGGTGGAGGCGGACTTCGTCAGCGTCAGCTTGGGGTCGTCCGGGATCGGCACGTCGCTGCGGCAGGCGGGGTCGGTATTGCCGGGGACGCAGCTGCCGCCCGAACCCGGAGGGCTGGTGACCGTGTTGTGCAGCAGGCGGTCGCCGTTGTCATCGGGGGTGTTCACGGTCACGCTGTAGGTGATCGTGGCCGAGGCGCCCATGGCCAGCGGGCCGGACCAGGTGAAGGTGGGCGCGGTGTACTGGACGGCTCCGGCGGTGGCCAGGGCGTTGTCGTTGTAGGTGGCGTCGTCGAGGACACCGCTCAGGTCGTCGGTGAACGAGGCCGGGTCCGCGGCGGTGTAGTCCGTGGCCCCGGTGTTGGTGACCTTCAGGGTGTAGGTGACGGTGTCGCCGAGGTTGGCGGTGGGCTGCGAGGCGGTCTTGACGAGGGAGAAGGCCTTCGCCGGGATCTGCACGCGACAGGCCGGGTCGGTCGAGCCGGGGGCGCAGTTGCCGCCCGAGCCGGTCGGCGTGACCACGGTGTTGTCCAGCTTCTGGTCACCGGTGCCGGGGTTGTTGACGCGCACGGAGTAGGTCACCGTCACGGTGCCGTTCACGGGGAGCGGGCCGGACCAGGACAGCGTCGGCGCGGCGTAGCTCACCGCACCGGAGGTGGCTGCCGCGTCGTTGTTGTAGACGGCGTCGTCGAGGACGGCGGTCAGGTCGTCGCTGAACGACGCCGGGGCGGCGGCGGTGTAGTCGGCGGCTCCGGTGTTGGTGACCGTTACCGTGTAGTCGACCTTCTCGCCGGCCGTCACCTGGGTGGCGGGAGTCGTCTTCACGACCCGCAGGGACTGCACGGGGACGTCTGCGGCGCAGTCCTTGTCCGTGGAGGCCGCGGCGCAGTTCGACGCGGTGCCGGGCGGGGTGACGACCCGGTTGGTCATCAGGTGGGCGCCGGTGTCCGGGTCGTTGACCTTCACCGTGTAGGTGATGGTCGCGGTCGCGCCCGCCGCGAGGGGGCCGGACCAGCCGATCACCTTCCCGGCCTGGTCGTACGTCGCGGTCCCGGCCGACGCCTGCAGGCTCGCGGGGTCGAAGGAGGAGTCACCCAGGACCTTGGTGATGCTGTCGCTCAGCGAGGCCGGGTTGGCGGCGACGTAGTCCTGAGTACCGGTGTTGGCGACCTTGATCGTGTAGGTCACCGGATCACCCGGTCTGGCGGTCGCGGGGTTCGCGGTCTTGATGAGGTGCAGCATGCACTGCTCGGCGGACGGGGCCACGTTGAAGGTCACGGTGCCCGTGGTCTGGCCGGGCGCGTCACTCGTGCCGCCCGCCGTGGTGACGGCGGTCGCGTTGTTGGTGACCGGCAGGGTCTGCTGGCAGGACACCGGCGGGGCGACCGTCCGGTAGCAGACCTGCACGCTGTCGCCGACCCACGTGACCTTGACCTTCGCGGCATCGACCGCGGTGGGGCTGTTCACGGCGGCCAGGCTGACCGTCGCGGTGAGTGAGGCGGTGTTGCCCGAGACGGGTATCGAGGAGATGTCGATGGACTGGGGGCCGGACTTGGGGAAGGGCACGTCGGTCCACCCCGGCACGGGGGCGCCGTTGGCCCCGGTGAGCGTCAGGGTGGCGCCGTAGTACTGCGAGCCGTCCAGGCCGGGCAGCGAAACGCTTCCCCACGAGGTGGTGTGCCCGGACTTGCCGTCGCAGTAGTAGACGTCCGGGGTCAGCTGCACGCTCCGGGACGCCGAGGCGCACGGGGCGCCGGTCTCGCCGTTGAAGATGCCGATGCGCCCGCCGTCACCGTTCGACGCGAAGCAGCCGGGCAAGTTCGCCAGAGGACGCACCGTGTAGCTGCGCAGGTTCGGGGGATGGGTCGTGAACCTGGTGCAGGGCTGGACCTTGCCGGCGACCAGCGGCTGCGCGAAGTCGTAGCAGTCCACCACGTTGGCGTTGCCCGTGTAGTACTTCGTCCCGACCAGCACACCCGTGCCGTAGCCCTGGCCTGCGGCCCCGTAGGAGTAGATCCGCTGGCTCCACGGGTTCGCGAGCGCCGCGCCCGTGGGCGCGTAGCAGACCGAGCCGTAGACCGCACAGGCTCCGAGGAGATCGCCGTTCGACGAGACGACCGGGAACACCTCGCTGCTGAAGCCAACGGGTTGCGGAGCACCGGTCGCGATCGGGAAGCCCGCGCACAGCTGGCGGGTCACGGTGTCGAAACACGACAGGTAGTCGCTGGTCCGCGCGGCATTGATGTACGTGACGTAGACGTAACGGCCGTACGTCCCCACCTCGAAGCTGTACCCGGTTGCGAGAATCCCACCAACCGTGACGTTCACGGCGCCGCACGCGGTGCCGTCCGGCGCGACACAGTGCAGGTTGCCGCCGAGGGCCAGGTAGTAGTAGTTGCCGTCGGCCGCCGCGATGCCGTCGCCGGCGAGGACGTGTGTGGCGGCCGGGCTCGTTCCGAGATGGGTGTAGCCGCAGCTGACCCGGGCGTCCAGGTCCAGGCACTGCATCCCGTATTCGAGGTTCAGCGACACCGGCCAGTACAACCGGCCGCTGGAAATGAACGAACCGTTGATGTGCGCGGTGTGGTAGGCGCCGGCGGTCCCGGTGCCCAGTGGCGTCCCGGCCTTCGGGTCCACGTACGTCGAGAGCGCGGGCCAGCCCGGGCAGACCGCGCCGGCCAGCGTCGCGCAGAACACGACCGTGCTGGAGTTGTTGTGGTGGAAGACGGTGTAGATGTTGTTCTTGTAGCCCTCGACCGAGTAGCCGTCACCGCCGGGGGTGTTGAAGTTGACGGGCTGCGAGCTGAAGACGGGCGACGCGGCCGAGGTCGTCCCCTGGAGGACGGGGCCCTTGGCGGTCAGCGTGCCGTTCGCCACCGAGCCGGTGAAACCGGGCGGCAGCTGCAGCGAGTTGTCGACGTAGGTCTGTCCGCCGGTGATCGGGTCGGTGATCGACACGTCGGCGTCCGTGGTCGTGCTGTTCTTGTAGTCCAGCACCCACTTGACGGTGTCACCGGGCCGGGCCGAGCCGGCGGTCGTGGCGGTCGCCGTCGACGGGTTGGTGAGGTCGATTCCCGTCTTCGAGAAGGTCGACAGCGGCGCCGCCTCGGCGGCCGGCGCCGTATTGAGGCCGCTCACCCCGAACCCGGTGAACGCCACGAGCATCCCCACCAGCACACAGAGCAGCCGTGACGGCCTACGCCTCCTGCGTCTCCCCCGCCCTGGGCTGCCCCCGACTGCCTCCGGCTTCGCCCGACGTGGGCGGCCCAGCCTGCGCAGTGTCATGTTGTTTCCCCTCGGATCAGTGTCCGGTGCCCCCAGCTATGGGATGAGAGCAACCCGATCGAACCGATGTATCACAGATGGGCATCGCTTCATATGGTTTACGTAAAGAGTCCGATATGGGGTGATCGACCTGTAATCAGGCCGTTAGAGAGTCAGACCTTGTCCATGGTGCTCTTCCAGGGCCGTTCCAGTGCTGCCGCCCTTGACGGCGGTAGCGATCTGGTCAAGGCGGTCGAGCGTCGCCGTCTCGTCCTGGACGGGGCCGCAGACCCCGGGGCGCCGTCCCCGGCCCACGACCTGGCGGCCCACCAGGATGCCGACCACACCACTGCCCGTCTCCTCGTTCGCGGGCGCCGGCACCGTCGACGGCGAGCGTCTCGGAGCCCACCCGTCCGCCCACGGGTGATCCTGGTGACGGCAACCGGGGTCGCGACCCTCCCGAAGGCCCAGTGTTCAACACCGTCCCGGGTGTCGGACGCAGCGGCGGCTCGGGGACGTACAAGCGCTCCAGTGTCCGGATCACCTGCCCGGTGTTGCCTCGTGCCGTCGGCGTCGGCCCGGGCGATGTTCCTCTGCACCAGCCGGCCCTGGGTCTCTGCCGCCCTGTCCAGCAGGCCCAGAGCCGGTGCGCCGAAGCCGGACCTCTCTGGGGCCGGCCCGATGTGGCTGCTCGCTGACATGTGTAACTCATCGGTGACTGTGTCGCGTTGAGTCCCTCGCCGATCACCGAGGGCCTTGACAGGGCTGGTGCAGCATGACCACACGCCTGGCCGTGATTGTTCGCCGTGCTGTGCCGGCGACGAGCTTCGCGCCCTTTGTCGGGCACGGCCGCCGTCGTCGCCGAGACCGACACCATGGCCCTCCTCGAACAACCTGCGCTGCGGCCGGGAGATCATGTTGGTTTCAGCGTGTGGTCCCGGGGTGCATTTCGGGACACGGTCGAGTGGAACAGGTAAACGGGATGAAGGTCGGGTTCGGGTGGAAGCTGCACGGGGACGGGCGTGCGCCGCGGCCCGGGGCTGTGGTGCGGCCGGACGAGCGGTTGTCGTGGGGGCGGACGGTCGGGCTCGGGGCGCAGCACGTGGTGGCTATGTTTGGGGCCACTTTTGTGGCACCCATTCTCATGGGGCTGGATCCGAACCTCGCGGTGATGCTGTCGGGTGTGGCGACGGTGTTCTTCCTGCTGGTGACGCAGGGCCGGATCCCGTCGTACCTGGGTTCCAGTCTGTCGTTCGTGGGCGTGGCCGCGGTGATCAAGTCGCAGGGCGGGGACACGGCGACGGTGACGGGTGCGCTACTGGTGGCGGGTGCGGTGCTCGCGGCGTGCGGGGCGGTGGTGCAGGGGCTCGGGGCGAAGGTGGTGCACGCGGTGCTGCCGCCGGTGGTGACCGGTGCGGTGGTGATGCTGATCGGGTTCAATCTGGCACCGGTGGCGGCGGGGACGTACTGGCCGCAGGACCAGTGGACGGCGCTGCTGGTGATGGCGTTCACGGGGTTGGCGCTGGTGGTGTTGCGGGGGTTCTGGTCGCGGATCGCGATCTTCCTGGGGCTGGTGTTCGGGTACGCGGTGTCGTGGCTGTTCGACCGGGTCTTCGGGAAGATCCACTCTCCGGTCGGCGGCGGGGCCGCGACGGAGCACTGGCGTCTGGACCTGTCGGGCGTGGGGAAGGCGGACTGGATCGGTCTGCCGTCGCTGCACGCGCCGAGCTTCCAGGCCTCCGCGGTGCTGGTGGCGCTGCCCGTGGTGGTGGCGCTGATCGCGGAGAACGCGGGGCACGTGAAGGCGGTTTCGGAGATGACGGGTGATCCGCTGGACGACCGGATGGGTGCCGCGATCATGGCGGACGGCACGGCGACGGTGCTGTCGACGGCGGTGGGTGGTCCGGCGACGACGACGTACGCGGAGAACATCGGCGTGATGGCGGCGACCCGGGTGTACTCGACGGCGGCGTACTGGTGCGCGGCCGGCTTCGCGATCCTGTTCGGCCTGTGCCCGAAGTTCGGCGCGGTCGTCGCGGCGATCCCGGGCGGGGTGCTGGGCGGGATCACGGTGGTGCTGTACGGCATGATCGGCCTGCTGGGCGCGCAGATCTGGATCCACAACAGGGTGGACCTCACCAATCCGCTCCACCTCGTCCCGGTCGCGGCCGGCGTCATCGTCGGCATCGGCAACGTCACCCTCAAGTTCACCGACAGCTTCGAGCTGTCCGGGATCGCGCTCGGCACGATCATCGTGCTGACGGGGTACCACGTGCTGCGGCTGATGGCGCCGGCACACATGAAGCAGCCGACCGGGACACCACTCCTGGACGAGGGCACCTCCTCCTACGACGTGGGCGCCGGGGACTCCGGGGATCCCGGCGAGCGGCCCGCCCGCTAGCGGACGGCCGGCCGGCCGGAGCGGTGCCCGAAAGGGCCTTCTCCGGCCGGTCCGCTTGGCCCGGCCGGACGCCGGGTGGTCGAATCACCTCCTACGTCCGTCGCGGCCACTCGATCCCGGGGAGAACCATGTTCCTTCCGACCCGCCACCGCAGGACCACCGTCGGCCTCGTCGCCGCCACCGCGCTCGCGCTCACCTGCGGCTGGGCCACCGCGGGGAGCTCCGCCGCCGAGGCCGGCACGGTGCTGTGGACCCCGAGCACCGCCAAGGGCCCCTCCTCCTTCACCGCCGTCCAGTGCGCCGCCGGTGGCCTCAAGGTCGTCAAGGACCCCGTCAAGGGCAGCGTGTGGCGGGCCTTCCAGGCCGCGGGCGAGGAGCGCTGCGAGACCCTCGGCCCCGACCTGGAGGAGGGCGACACCTTCTACCTCGGCTGGTCGTCCAAGGTGGACATCAAGGACACGAACAGCCGCTACGTCTTCCAGCTGAAGTGCTCGCCGAGCTCCGGCACCGCCAACCACCCGATCGAGATCGACGCCACCAGCGGGCGCATCCGCCTCCAGGAGTGGGACACCGACCACGTCGCGCACACTCTGTGGACCGCGCCGACCGCCAACAACCAGTGGCACTCCTACGCGCTGAAGATCCGCCTGGGCCGCACCGACGGCACCATCGACTTCTGGTTCGACGGCGTCAAGCAGACCTTCACCACCGGCTCCGGCACCTTCACGGGCACCACCTGGGACGGCACCCGCAACTACCTCAAGTGGGGCTCCTACCACCTCTCCACCGGCGACGCGTCGAACACCTTCACCAGCCCGGTGATGGCGACCACCCTGGAAGCGGCCACCGCCGGCTCCTGAGACGGCCCCGACCCGTACGCTACGGGCCATGACGCACACACCAGCGGTACGGCGGCCCGGGCTGGCCGAGCACCTGCGCGACAAGGGCGCGGCCATGCGCGATGCCGCCCGGCGGCGACCGGACGGCGCGGACTGGGAGGAGGAGGTCGGCGCGGTCTGCGTCGCCGACGACGCGACCGGGGTCCGCAAGGTCCGGGTGGCGGACTGGTCCCTCATCGGCGACGGCGGACCCGACATCGGCGGGTTCGGTCTCGGCCCGTCCTCGCCGGAACTGTTCTGCGCGGTGGTCAGCACCTGCCTGACCCACACCGTCCTGTGCGTCGCGGCGCTGGCGGACGTCCCGCTCGACCGGGTCGAGGTCCGGGTCAACGCGCGCAACAACGACGCCCGGTTCTTCGGCGTGCCGACCGACGCGCCGGCCGTGCCCTACGACCTGACGGCGGAGGTCGAGCTGCGGAGCCCGGCCGAGCCGCAGGTCCTGGCGGAACTGCTGGCCACCGCGGACGCCCGCTGCCCGATGCTGCGCCTGGTCCGCGCCGAGCACAGCGTCACCGTCCGCCTCGCCGCGGACGTCCTCGCGCAGCTCCCCGCCGGCCTCCCCGCCGGGGACTGATCCGCCCGGCCGCCGCCCCGTTCCCCCGGCCGCCCCGGTGGCGTACCGTGCCGGACATGGCGAACCCCTCCTCCCGGCACGACGTCGTGATCGTCGGCGGCGGCCACAACGGCCTGGTGGCGGCGGCCTACCTGGCCCGCGCCGGCCGGCGGGTGCTGCTGCTCGAACGGCTCCCGCAGGTCGGCGGCGCGGCGGTGTCGGCCCCCGCCTTCACCGGCGTCGACGCCCGGCTGTCGCGCTACTCCTACCTGGTGAGCCTGCTGCCGCGCCAGGTGGTGCGGGACCTCGGGCTGCGCCTGGAGCTGCGCCGGCGCCGGATCGCCTCCTACACCCCCGCCGTGCGCGACGGCAGGCCCACCGGGCTGCTGGTGGACGCGGCCGACGCCGGCCGCACCCGGGAGTCGTTCCGGGCGCTGACCGGCACCGACCGCGAATGGGAGGCCTGGCGCCGCTTCTACGCGATGACCGGCAACGTCGCCGAGCGGGTCTTCCCCACCCTCACCGAACCGCTGCCCACCCGGGCGCAGCTGCGCCGGCGGATCGGCGACGACGCCGCCTGGTCGGCCCTGTTCGAGCGGCCGCTGGGCGAGAGCGTCGAGCAGGCCTTCGCCGACGACCTGGTGCGCGGCGTGGTGCTGACGGACGCGCTGATCGGCACCTTCACCCACGCCCACGACCCGTCACTGCGCCAGAACCGCTGCTTCCTCTATCACGTGATCGGCAACGGCACCGGGGACTGGGACGTCCCGGTCGGCGGCATGGGCGCGGTGAGCGGCGCCCTCGCCGAGGCGGCCCGGGCGGCCGGCGCCGAACTGCGCACCGGCTGCGAGGTCACCGCCCTCGCCACCGACGGCGTGGGCGAGGCCGAGGTGACCTACCGCCACCGGGACGGCGAGGCGACGGCGGTGGCCCGCCGGGTCCTGGTCAACGCCGCCCCGGCGACCCTGGCGCGGCTGCTCGGCGAGGACCCCGGGCCGGCCCCGGAGGGCGCCCAGCTGAAGGTCAACATGGTGCTGCGCCGACTGCCGCGCCTGCGGGACCCGGCCGTCGACCCGCGCGAGGCCTTCGCCGGCACCTTCCACATCGCCGAGGGTTACCGGCAGCTGGAGAGCGCCTACGCCGAGGCGGCGGCCGGCCGGATCCCCTCGGCGCCGCCGTCGGAGATCTACTGCCACTCGCTCACCGACCCGTCCGTCCTGGGGCCGGAGGCCGTGCGGCAGGGGTGGCAGACGCTCACCCTGTTCGGCCTGCACCTGCCCGCCCGGCTGTTCGCCGATCCGGCCGCCAAGGAGCGCGCCCTGGCGGCGAGCCTCGCCCAGCTCGACGCGGTGCTGGCCGAGCCGCTCGCCGACTGCCTGGCCGTCGACGGCGACGGGCGGCCCTGCGTGGAGGCGAAGACCCCGCTCGACCTGGAACGGGAGATCGGCCTGCCGGGCGGCCACATCTTCCACCGCGACCTGGCGTTCCCGTTCGCCGAGGACGGAGCCGGGGAGCCGCAGGGCGCCGCCGCCCGCTGGGGTGTCGCGACGGCGCACCCCGACGTCCTGCTGTGCGGCGCGGGCGCCGTCCGGGGCGGCGGCGTCAGCGGAATCCCCGGCCACAACGCGGCCCGCGCCGTTCTGGAGGACCTCCGCGGGTAGGGGCCGCCGCTGAATCGAAAACGGGCTGTTCGCTCCAGGCTCGCCCGGAACCGCCGGGGTTGAACGCCCGCAGGCGACGGGGCAGTATCCGTCGCCATGACAGCCCTCCGGAGGACCGCCAAGTCCTTCCTGACAAAGTCGAGTTCACCCACACCCACACCCACCCCCACCCCCGGCGCCGGCGGGGCCGGAACGGCCGACGGCCCCGACCGCCCCGAACTCCCCGACGGCGGCGCCGATGACTCCGTGATGATGGAGTGGCAGCCCCCGGGCAGCGACGCGGAGATCATCGACGGTACCAAGACCACCCTGCGGGCCACCGCCCGCGCCCTGCCCCGGCTCCTCGCCCTCGCGCTGCGCCTCGGCCGGCAGGCCGACCGGCCCGCCCTGGCCGCCCTCCTCGCCTGCGCCGCGGCCTCCGCCGTCGCGCAGGGCTTCGGCCTGCTGGCCACCACCGGCATGATCACCCAACTGGTCGCCGGCACCGGCTCCATCGCCGACCGCCTGGCCCGCTCGGTCCCCTCCGTGGCGTTCCTCGCCGCCATGTCCGCGACCGCCGCCCTGCTGCGCATCACCAGCGAGTGGGCCGCCGAGCGGATCGGGCCGAAGGTCGCCCGCGCCGCCGAGCTGGAACTGATCGACGCCGCGACCCGTGCCGAACTCGTCGCCTACGACAACCCCAGCTTCCAGGCCGCCTGGGACGCCGGCGACCGCGGCGCGGGCGCCACCCGGGACCTGCTCTCCCAGGCCCGCGACGTGATCGGCTACACCGCCAACCTCGCCGCCGGCGGGATCGTGATCGCCACGATCCACCCCGTGCTGCTCCCGCTGCTCGTCCTCGCGGTCATCCCGCAGGCCCTGGCCCGCACGGCCGCCGCCAACGCCTTCTACCGGGCGATGATGTCCACCTTCGGCGCGACCCGCGCGGCCAATGTGCTGCGCTGGTTCCTCTGCGACCGCCGACTGGCCGCGGAGGTCCGCTCCAGCACCATCGCGCCGTTCCTGCTCCGCATCCACCGCAGGGCCGTCGCCAAGGTCACCGAGGCGAGTGACACGGCCGCCCGCCGCAGCGCCGTGCTCGGCCTGTACGGGGCGGCGGCCTCCGGCGTGGGGGCGTGCCTGGTCTGGGGCGGCCTCGCCTGGCTCCTCGCGGACGGCCGCGTCACCCTGGCCTCGGCCGGTACGGCGGTGATCGCGCTGCGCGCCGCCGCCTCGGACCTGCACGTCGCCGCCAACTACAGCGCCGCCGTGCACCGCACCGGCCTGTACGTCGGCGACTGGCAGAAGTTCATCGCGATGGCCCGGGCGCAGCGGCTGGACCGGGGAACCCTCGCCCCGCCGGCCGGGGCGGCGGTGATCGAGGCACGGGGCGTCACCTTCAGCTACCCGGGATCGGATCGGGCCGCCCTCAAGGGGGTGGACTTCCGGGTCGGCCGGGGCGAGATCGTCGCCGTGGTCGGGGTCAACGGGGCGGCGAAGTCCACGCTGATGAAGCTGCTGTGCGGCCTCACCCTGCCCGACAGCGGCACGGTGACCTGGGACGGCGTCGCCACCCGCGACCTCGATCCGGACCTGCTGTGGCGCCAGACGGCGCTGGTCCAGCAGGACTTCGCGCACTGGCCGCTCACCGCGCGGCAGAACATCACCCTCGGCCAGCCGGACGGGGCGGGCGACAGCGCCGTGCTGGAGGCGGCGGCGGCCACCGGCGCGGACGAGGTGATCGCCGAGCTGGCGCACGGCCTGGACACCCTGCTGGCCAAGGAGTTCTGGGGCGGTGCCGAGATCAGCGAGGGGCAGTGGCAGCGGGTGGTGACCGCGGCCGCGTTCCACCGGGCCAGGTCCGGCACGCTGCTGATCCTCGACGAGCCGACCAGCGCGATGGACCCACGGGCCGAGCACCGGATCTTCACCGGTCTCGCGGAGGTCGCCAGGGACTGCGCGACGGTGCTGGTCACCCACAACCTGGAGAACACCAGGGTGGCGCACCGCATCGTGGTGCTCGACCACGGCCGGGTGATCCAGGAGGGGACGTTCGAGCGGCTGGCCGCCGAGCCGGGGATGTTCGCCGACCTGCGGGCACTCCAGCACGACCGGGCCCCGACCGTGCCCGCGCAGCGGTCGGACACCACCCGCCCGTAGCGCTTGCGGGGCCGGCCCGGTGGACTCCGGGCCGGCCGTCCGGGTGGGCCGTCCGGGCGGGGGTCAGGCGTGCAGCTGGGCGGCGAGCTTCTCGGCCAGCGCGCGCAGCGGCTCCCCGGTGAGCGCCGTGTCCGTGCTCGGAGCCTCGGTCCCCTGGCTGACCAGCAGCGCGAGGTCGCCCTTGTCCGCGACCCCGACCCGGGCGATGGCGACCGATCCCCGGCCGGGGGAGGTCTTCGCCTGCCCCGGGGAGGGCTGCTCCGCGGAGACGGTGACCACCTGTTCGGTCGTGAGGTCGCCGGCCCGCTGGATGTAGGGGAGGACGAGGTTGACCGCGATCCCCTCGGCCGGGGCGGCGACCACGCCGATCTCCACCGGCGTCCGCCCGGCGTTGTAGGAGCACCACACCTGGACGTTCTCGGGCCGCGCGGGCAGTGTCGCCGGGGCCGGGGCGGGCGTGGTGCCGGTCGGGAGCGGCACGGCCTGCTCGGGCGGGACGACCTCGGCCCGAACCGGGTGGCCCGTGCCGCTCCCCGGGGTGATACCGCGCTCGATCCCGACCGCCTTCAGCGCGCCGGCCAGGTCCAGGCCGAACGGGCACGCGGGGTCCGGACCGAGGCCCTGCACCGTCGACTTCAGCCTGGTGAAGGAGAGCGTCCCACCGCCGGACGCGGCGTCCGTGCCGCCGGACGACGCGCAGGCGGCCGTCCCGAGCAGGAGCCCGGCCAGGGCCGACGCGACGAGCGCGGTCTTGGGGTTGGTTGTCATCCGGTCAGCCTATGGTCCGCGGCACGGCCCCACGCTCGCCAGGATGTTCGGCGGCGGGGCCGCGGGCCGTGCTGCCGGGGCCGGTGGTTCAGGAGTCCGGCCCTTCGCCCGGGTGGAAGCGGTGGGCGCCGTCCGGGGGCGGGCCGTCCCCGCGTCCGGCGGGGGAGAGGCGGCCCTCCTGCTCCCCGGCGCTCCGGCAGGTGCTGCACGTGTGCCAGTGCGGCCGGGGCTGCGGCCGGTCGGGATCGTCCGCCCGGTGCGGAGCGAGGGTCATGTCGGAGGTGTCCAGGCCGCACAGGGTGCGGGGGCCGCAGGCGCCCGAGGCCTCCGTGGGGGCGCTGTGCGCGCGGCGCACCGGGATCCCGGGCTCGGCGGGCAGGTGGCCCGGGCCGAGGATCCTGATGTTGGTCGGTGTGTCCGGTTCCAGTACGACGACGATGTCCATTTCCTCAACGTGGCCTCAGGTCCGGTCCGCCGCACCCGCACGCGGGCATCCGGCCCAACCGGCCGGCCCCGGGCGCGCGCGGCGCCCGGGCCGGCCGGCGGCGTGGTCAGAACGCCGAGGTGTAGGCGGTGAGGAAGCGGGACGGGACCGGGGAGCCGGAGCCGTTGAAGCACAGCGGGTAGAGGTTCACCGTGCCGGCGCTGCGGGCCCAGGGCGTGGCCAGGCCGCAGTAGTCCGGGCCGGGCCCGAAGGCGGTGACCTGCGCGGTGTCCGCGGGTACGGCGATGTTCGGCAGGTTGACGGTGTAGGGGACGGAGCCGGTGAGCGTGTTCGGCGGGCCGGAGGAGTTGAAGTTGGTGCCGGCCGGCACGCCGCCGTTGAACCACAGGTAGCCGTAGGACTTGGGCGGAATCGCCGCGCCGTGCACGGCCCGCTTCTCCGAGTAGCTCAGCGTCCAGCGGGTGTCGTACGGGGCGTTGGCGGCGTTGTAGCAGTTGACCAGGACGGTCTGGCCGCTCGCCGAGGGCACCCAGTCGCCGACCTTGCAGCGCGCGCCGGCGGCCGGGTCGACGGCGGTGACCTCGATGTTCCCGGAGTGGGTGGACTGGCCCAGGCCGGGCAGCCAGACCTTCCAGGCGCCGGTGCCGCCGTAGCCGACCGCGTTGGTGGCGCCGGTCGAGTTGTACTGGGTGATCACCGCGCCGGTGGTGTTCGAGTAGACGTAGCCGTAGCCGCCGACGGCGGGCGCCGGCACCCCGCTGCTGGTGGTGTAGAGGACGGTGAACCGGGTGTTCTCGGGGGCGCCGCCGGGCCGGTAGCAGCCCACCGCGACGTCCTGCCCGGTGCCGGCCGTCGCCCAGCCCCTGACCTGGCACCAGCTGCCGGTGCGGCCGACGGCCGTCACATGGGCGATGCCGCCGGGACCGGCGATCAGCGGGAAGTGCACGACATAGGTCCCGGTGCCGGTCTGGTCCACCCGGACCGGGTTGGTGGCCGGCGTCGGCCAGCTGCCCCACTGGCGGGTGGTGTCGGGCACGTAGCCCGCCGGCGGGGTCGGGTTGTCGAGGTACGCGAAGCCCCAGCGGTCGGGCACGGCGGCGTGCGCCGCGCCGGCCGCCGGGAGGCTGACGCCCACCAGGGCGGCCAGCACGGCGAGGACGAGCAGCAGGGTGCGGACGGCGCGCAGCGCGCGGTCGGCGGGGACGGGTCTGACCGGTGGTACGGCGGTGCCGGCGTGCATGGGCATACCCCTTGGGTGTGAGGAATCACGAACGGCCTGCGCGGTGGTGCCCGTCCTGCGGTTCCGCCCGTGCCCGGGGTGAGCCGGCGGGCGGGGGCCGACGGGTGGCGGGCGGTCCCTCAGGGAGGGGACCGGTTCCGCCCGGCGTCGGCCGGCAGTGACGGGGTCGGGGGTCAGGCCCGACGGCGCTCACATCGTAGGGGCGCGCCGCGCGGCCGCACAGGCCTGCGGTACGCGCCGCCCGGCCCTTCGCGGGGCACCCGGAGGCCGCACCTCCGGGTGCCTCCCGCCCCGGCGGTCCCGCCCGCCGCCGCACCGGCCCCACCCGCCCCACGGCGTCCGTGCCGTTCCGCCGGAGCGCTGACCGGAAACCGCCCTTCCGGCTGTGCGCCCCCGCACCCCCGCGCCCCCGCGCCCCCGGTGGGTGCAGGGAGTGCGGGGGCGCGGAGGCCGGGGGCGTCAGTCGGAGAGGTTGACCGGGCGGTAGGCGTGGTAGCCGTCGCCGGACTTCAGGCCGTAGTCGTGCTTGGCGTGCCTGGTGCCGACGCGGCCGGCCTGCTCGTAGGAGGAGTAGGACTTCCTGCCGCTCTCCCACTTGTCGAAGATGACGACGTGGCGGTGGTCGGGGTCGTTGCTGTTGGCCTTGATGACCAGGTCGCCCTGGCGCAGCTCGGACATCTTGATCGGCTTGGTCCAGCCGTCGTTCTTCAGCGCGACGGTGTTCGGCCCGGACTTGGGGAGCCTGAGCGCCATCGAGACGAAGCCGGAGCAGTCCTGGCGGTAGCCGTCCTTCCAGTTCCGGTGCTGGGAGTAGGGGACGGGCTTGCCGCCGTTGGCGGTCAGCCACAGCTTGGCGCGGCGGATCTCCTCGGCCCGGGTGATCTTCGGCGCGGCGGCCCGCAGGCCGTCCTCCTGGGCGGCCGTGGCCACGGCAGCGCCGTCGAGGGGCGCGGTCGCGGCGGCGGGCCCGGCGAGGGTGAGGGAGCCGAGGAGGGCGGTCGCGGCGAGCGCGGGGACGGTCCAGCGGTGGAAGCGGCGGTTCATGAGGGGTCCTGCCTTTCTGATGGGGTGTCTGTTCCTGGTGATGGTTCTGGGGGCGGTGTCAGCCCAGGTGGGCGAGGCGGCGCAGCGCGGCCCGGTCGCCGTGGAACACGTCGGCGTCCATCGGCAGGCCGGCCGTGCCGGGCACCTGGGCCCGCTCGCTGTACTGCCAGAAGTCCCAGCCGGCGGCGCCGGGCAGCGGCCGGGGCTCGGCACTGCCGTAGCGGGCGAGCCAACTGCGGTAGCCGGAGAGCTCCTCGGTGCCGCCGAGGCAGTCGTCGACGACGTCGCGCCGGGTGTAGACGACCGGCTCGGTGCCGGTGGCCTGCCGGACGCGCTGGAGGAACGCCTTGACCTGGCCGAGCGGGATCCGCCCGTCCTTGCCGCACTCCTCCAGGTCCAGCGCCGGCGGCAGCTCGCCGGGCCCGCCGCCGGTGAGGCCCTCGCGGCGCAGGACGTCGACGAAGTGGTCCGCCTGCGCGGCGCCGTCCTTGTCGGGCTCGAAGAAGTGGTAGCCGCCGTGGACCAGGCCCACCGAGCGGGCTCCGGCGAGGTCGCGGCCGAACCAGCCGTCGTCGAAGGTGAGGCCCTCGGTGGCCTTGAGGTAGACGAAGGACTGGCCGCCGCCCGCCACGGCGGGCCAGTCGAAGGCCTTGTCGCCGTTCCTCGTCTCGTGGCTGTGGTGGGAGCTGTCGAAGCCGCGCACGGTGTAGGCGTCCGGGCCGGTGCCGGCGGCCCCGGCGGGCGTCACCGGTCCGGGGGCGGCCAGCGTCGCGGCGAGTGCGGCGACCGCGACGGCCGCCGCCCGGAGCGCTCCGCGGAGCGGACGGCGGGGCAGGTGCGACATGGTGGGGTTCTCCTCTGCGGTGAGGCGTGGACGGAGGGTGGTGACGGGGCGTCGGCCGGGCGATGCGACCGGGGTTGTGGCCGGTGTGGCGACTGGTGGTGCGGCCGGTGGTGTGACCGGTGGTGCGCCGTCTCGTCGTCGGGCCTGATGAGAGCTTCGCCCGCCGGCCGCCCGGCCTGCACCGGGTGCCTGTTGTCGCCCGCCGCCGACACCTCGACAACACCTCCGACCTGCCGTTTCGACTCGCGGCCCGGGGCCCGTGACGCACCGCCGGCCGACTCGTTGACCGGTTGGGACACGATCTGACCGGGGGTGGCGGATGGACGCGGAGCACGGCGGGCGGCGGCCGGCGCACGGAGGGAAGCCCGATCCGCCGTCGGCACCGGCCGGCGGCGACGCACCGGACTTCGGCGCAGCCCTGCGGGCCCTGCGCCAGGCCCAGCGCCTCTCGCTGACCGACCTGTCCGCCCTGGTGCACTACGACCGCAGCCACATCAGCAAGGTGGAGACCGGCGCCAAGCCCGCCACCACCGACTTCGCGCACGCCTGCGACACCGCCCTGCGCGCCCGCGGCGCCCTGATCGAACTGGCCACCCGGGGCCAGTGCCCGTACCCGGGCCTCGCCTCCTTCAAGGCGAAGGACGAGCGCTGGTTCCACGGCCGCGACCGGGCACGCGCCGAACTGCTCGGCCTGCTCGGCGAACGCGCGGGCGACCGCGGCGGCCCGGTCCTCGTCGTCGGCCCCTCGGGCGCCGGCAAGTCCTCCCTGCTCTGCGCCGGCCTCGTCCCCGCCCTGCGGCGCGGCGCCCTCGCCGGCCCCGGCCCCGTGACGGCCGAGGTCCTGACCCCGGGCGCCGAACCCCTGGCGAGACTCACCGCCCTCGCCGAGCGGCCCGCCACCCCGGTCTGGATCGTCGACCAGGCCGAGGAACTGTTCACCCTCTGCCCCGATGCCGACGAACGGCGCGCCTTCCTCGACCGGCTCTGCCACGAGGCAGGCCCGGACGGCAGCCGACTGGTCGTCCTCGGCCTGCGCGCCGACCTCTACGGCCACTGCCTCGCCCACGACGGCCTGCTGCGCGCCGTGCGGCGCGGACAGCTCGCCCTGGGCCCGATGACCGGCGGCGAACTGCACGCCGCGATCACCGCCCCGGCCCGCACCGCCGGCCTCGACCTCGAACCCGGCCTGCTCGACCTGCTGACCGCCGACCTCGGCCTGGACCCCGGCCACCCCGAACGCGCCTACGACCCCGGCGCGCTGCCCTTGCTCGCCCACACCCTGCGCGCCGTCTGGCAGCAGCGCGCCACCCGCTCCCTCACCCTGGACGGCTACCGGACGATCGGCGGACTGCACGGCTCCGTCGCGCTGACCGCCGAGCGTGCCTGGTCACGGCTGGACGAGGAGGCCAGGGCCACCGCCCGCCGGCTGCTGCTGCGCCTGGTCCACGTCGGCCCGGACGGCCAGGTGGTGCGCCGCCGCGCCGAACGCTCCGCGCTGGCCGCCGCCGACAGCGACCCGGAGCGGCTCGACCGCGTGCTCGCCTCCTTCGCCGCCGACCGGCTGATCACCCTGGACGCCACCGGTGTGGCGCTCAGCCACGAGGCGCTGCTGCGTGCCTGGCCGCGCCTGGGGGAGTGGATCGAGGAGGCCGGGGCGGGCCTGCGGCTGCACCAGCAGCTCTCCCAGGACGCCGAGCACTGGACCGCCTCGGGGCGCGAGGACGCGCTGCTCTACCGGGGCAGCCGGCTCGACGTCGTTCGGCAGTGGGCGCAGCCCCCGGTGGGGGACGCGGCGGGGGCAGCGGCGGGGGACTCAGCGGGGGACGCGCCCGCCCTGACGCCGGACCTCGCACCGGACCTCACGCCCGCCCTGACGCCGGACCTCACGCCCGACGAGCGGGAGTTCCTGGCGGCCGCCGAGGCCCGGGCCCGCCAGGACCGGCGCGCCGAACGGCGCCGGGTGCGCACCCGGCGCCAGCTGGTGGCCGCGCTCGCCGTCGTGGTGGTGTGCGCGCTGCTGGCGTGGCACCAGCGGAACGCGGCGGCGACGGCGAGCCGGGTGAACCTGGTGTACGCGCTGCTCACCGGCGCGGAGCGGAACGCGGGCCACGACCCCTTCGCCGCGTTCCTGCAGTCGGTCGAGGCCCGGCGCGCCGCGCCCGCCGACGTGCCGGAGCTGCGCCGCTCCGCCGAGGACGCGGTGCTGAGCACCCAGGCCCGGTACCTGACCGGCCGGATCCCGGGCTTCGCCTACGGCGTCAACGCCCTCGCCCTCAGCCCCGACCGCCGCCTGGTCGCCACCGGTGACTCCAAGGGGCAGGTCGCGCTGTGGGACACCGCCACCACCACGAGGGTCGGCGAACTGCTGGACCACGGCGTCGGCTACCCCGTCCAGGACGTCGAGTTCAGCCCGGACGGCACCCTGCTGGCCGCCGTGCTCACCCGCGACCCGGCGCACCGGGTCCTGCTGTGGCGGGTCGCCGACCGGCGGCCGCTGCCCTCCCCGGTGATGCCGATGAGCACCACCGGCAACACCTCCGTCGCCAAGCGGGTGGCGTTCAGCCGGGACGGCACCCTGCTCGCGGCGGGCAGCAGCGACGGTGACCTGCCCGGCCGGGTGTGGATCTGGCGGGCCGACGGCGGCGCCGCCCCGCCGGTCCGGACGCTGCTGGACCACACCGGAGTGATCCAGGGCCTCGGCTTCGGCGACGGCCACCGGCTGGCCTCGGCCGACACCGACGGCACGGTCCTGGTGCGGGACCTGGACGCCCCGCCGCGGCCGGACGGCGGAGCCCCGGTGCTGCTCTCCGGGCGGATGCCGATGCCTCGTTCACTAGCCTTCGCCGCCGACGGCCGGCTGCTGGCGGTCGGCGGCGAACAGGGCGGCATCCGGCTGTGGCGCCCGCCCGCCGGAACGGCGGCAGGCGTCCCGGCCGATCCGCAGGACTGGCCGTCCCAGGACCTGCCGCAGCGTCACCTCGGCTCCGTCAACGCCCTCGCCCTCACGCCCGACGGCGCCACCCTGGTCTCGGCCGGCGCCGACCAGGCCGCCAGGGTCTGGGACCTGCCCACCGGACGGACCACCGCGGAATTGCGCGGCCACCCGACCTTCGTCCTCGGCGTCGCCGTCGGCAGCGACAACCGCACCGTCGTCACCTCCGCCGGGATCAGCTCCCCGTCCGGCAGCGTCCTGCTCTGGGACCTGCGCCGCGGCACCGACCTCGCGCCCGGCCCGGACCGTCCGGCCGTCACCGCCGTCGCCGCGGCCGGTCCCCGGGCCGTGGTCGGCACGGCCGACGGCCGCACCGCGCTGTGGGACGTCACCGGCCGCACACCCCGCCTCGTCACGGCCACCGCGCCCACCGGACACGCCGTCACCGGCCTGGCCCTCGACGCGGCCGCCCGCACCTGGGTGACCGCGACCGCCGACGGCGTGCTGCGGATGCGGCGGGGATCCGACGGCGGGGAACTGGCCGCCACCGACCTCGGCGCCCGCCCGACCGCCGTCGCGCTCAGCCCGGACGGCTCGCTGCTGGCCGCGGGAACGGCCGACGGCCGGCTGCTGGTCGGCCCGCCGGACGGCTCACCGCCGCAGCGGCGCTGGCACCGCGACCTGGACCAGGTGAACGCCGTCGCCTTCGTCGGCGAGCGGCCCGAACTCGCCTTCACCCACAGCACCACCGCCGTCCACCTCCTCGACGTCCGCGACCCGGCGGCCACCGCCCGGAAGACCGGGATGACGCACGACGACTACATCCGCCGGATCGCGGTCAGCCCCGACGGCCGGCGGATCGCCACCGCCGGCAACGACCGCCTGGTCCGCGTCTGGGACGCCCCGACCGGCGCTCCCCTCGGCACCGCGGACCGCACGGTCGGCGCCGACACCGTCCACGCGCTCGCCTTCACCCCCGACAGCCGCGCCCTCGCCGCCGTCGGCCACGAGGGCGCCCTCCGCCTCTGGGACCCGTCGTCCCCCGAGCCGCTCGCCACCCTCACCGGCCCGGGACAGCCGCTGAACGCGCTGGCCTTCCTCGCCGACGGCCGCGCCCTCACCGCGGGCGAGGACGGCGCCGCCCCGCTGTGGAGCCTCGACCCCGCCACGGCCGCCGCCGCGGCCTGCACCGTGCTGCGCCCGCCACTGCCCCGCGCGGAGTGGGCCCGCCTGCTGCCCACCGTCCGCTACCGGGCCGGCTGCGGCTGACCCCGGCCCTCCTGTCGACCTCCCGTCAGAACCACTGCCGCAGCCAGGCGTCGAGCGCCGCGTAGTCACCGTCGGTCAGCCCGACCCGCGGATCCACCCGGTGCAGCAGAGCGGGCCCCGGGTGACGGGCGGCGACCCACACCCGATCCGCGCCGGTGATCTCGTCGTCCACCCAGGCGAACGGCCGCCCGTCCGCGCGGGCGACGAGCGCCCGCGTCTTCCAGTGCAGCCCGCCGGGTTCGGCCCCCTCTTCGACACCGTCCTCGGCACCGTCCGGCTCCGGCCACTCCACAACGGCCAACGACGGCAGCCCGAGCAGCGGCGCGACGCACGCATTGGCGTCGTCCAGCCACGTCGTCGCCCACACGATCTCGCACGGCAGGGCGGCCAGCCGGGGCCCGTGCCCGGGATCGATCCTGGCCAGCAACGGATTCCCACCGCCACCCGCCCCCCGGTACGTCGGGTACGGCCCCTCCCCACCGAACGGAATCAGCGGCCCGTCGACGTCCAGGAACAGCAGCGGAGAGTGCAAGGAGCCGGCCATCCCGGCATCCTACCGGCCGCCGCGTCAGCCGGCCGGGCTTGCGGGCGCCCACCATGACGTGGCCCATCCCGTCCCGGCGCAGGGCGAGCGCGGGGTGGGTGGGCACCGGAAGCGACCCGTCCCCCAAACGGTGCACATCTACGAGACGGTTCCTTTTTGCTGAAGGCAACCTGACGTTCCGTCGACTGATGCACCGGCGCTAGGGTAAAGCGGTGACCCCTCTGTCGGAAGACCCGCGGCGCGCGTTCACCGAGGACGACCGCGACACGGCGGTGCGGCGCGTGCAGGGGGCGTACGCCGAAGGGCACCTCTCGCACGAGGAGATGGACGAGCGCCTCCACCGCGTGCTCACCGCCGCCACGCACGGCGAACTGGCGACGGTGCTGTCCTCGCTCCCGGCGGAGCCGACCGGCAGCACCTCCACGATCGCCGCCGCGGGCGGGCGGATCAAGCGGCGCGGCGCCTGGCGGGTGCCCCGGGTCCTCAAGGTCGCGTCCGCGTTCGGACGGGTCCGTCTGGACCTGTCCCGGGCGGTCATCGAGCACCCTGTGGTCGACATCGAGCTGCAACTCGGCACCGGCAGGGCCAGGATCACGGTCCCGCGCGACGCCGTCGTCGACCTCGAAGGCCTGCACACCGGGTGGAAGGACACGCGCTACCAGGCCCCGCCGGCGTCGTCGCCCGGCGGGCCGACGATCCGCATCTCCGGAACCATGGGGTTCGGACGGCTGAAGGTCCGCCACGCGCGGCGCTGAGGCGCCGCCTACCGGGGCCGGCGGACCGTCGCGGTGAGCCGTTCCAGCGCGGCGCGCGCGGGCGGGCCCCAGGTGGGCTTCCCGCCGGGACGGCCGCGGACCCCCGCCTCGCCGATGAGCAGGCAGGAAAGGGACTTCAGCACCGCCCATCCGCGGGCGCGGCGCCGGGTCGCCTCGTCCGTACCCGGCCGGTAGGCGCGGTGGAAGCGCTCGACGGCGCCGTCCGGCAGCAGCATCCACGCGGCGGAGAGGTCGCAGGCCGGATCGCCCGTGCAGAGGTCGCCGAAGTCGATCACCCCGCAGAGGGCCCCGTCCCCGGTGAGGACGTTGGCCGGATGCAGGTCGGCGTGCAGCCACACGGCCGGGCCCGCCCACGCGGGCGCGGCGACGGCGTCCTCCCAGACCGCGCGGACGGCGTCCGGGTCGGGGACCAGTCCCAGTTCGACGGCCGAGGCCAGAATCCGGGCGAACCCGTCGGGGTGGTCGGTCAACGGCCCGTCGCGGCCGTTCCTGCCCGCGGGTGCGTCCTCGGGCGCGGGCCGGTGGAGCACGCTGAGGAACGCGGCCAGGCCGTCGGCCGCCGCCCCGGCCCGCGTGGCGGGGGCCCGGTCGGCGGGCGTCCCCGGCACCCAGGTGGTGACGATCCACGGTCGCGGAAACCGCTCGGAGGGCTCACCGATCCGCTGCGGAACGGGCACCGGCAGCGGAAGTCCCGCCGCGAGCCCGGGAACCCACGCGTGTTCCTTGCGCACCAACGCGTCCGCGTCCGCCGTCGCCCACGGCATTCGGACAGCAAGATCGTCACCGAGCCGCCACACCTGGTTGTCCCACCCCCGCGCGCCGAGCCGGACAGGACGGTCGGCCAGATCGGGATGCTGCTCCCGCAGCAACTCCCGCACCAGCCCCGCGGTGACCTCGATCCCGGAATGCGTCATACGGAGCCACGCTAGCCTACGGCCGCCCCCGACACACCCGTCCGCTGCTCCACGGTCGACGAGAGCCACTCCGGCCCCACCGTCCTCACCCGGACCGTCGGCCGGGGCCTGGACGCGCGTCAGGCCGCCCCACCCCTGGTCCCGACGCCCTGGACGACCGGCACGGCGCTGCGACCCGTCCACGAGAACATCAAGGCACACGCGACCCCTCGGCGCCCGGCCGGACCCGGTCACCGTCACCGTCGCCGTCGCCGTCGCCGTCGGCATCGACCTCGTGCTCGCCCCGGAGGCCGGGCCGGCGACCGGGAACCGGCTGCACCTGGACATCGCCACCGCCTTCGACGCCCACCGGGCGGAGCCGGTCGCGCACCTCCGGGACCTCGGCGCGAAGCCCGCCGACGCGGTCCGGGGCGAGGTGCCATGGGCGTGCCTGGCCGACCCGGAGGGCCACGCGCCCTGCGTGCTGGAGCCCTGGAAGGTCTACCGAGCCACTGAGCCACCGGGCCGAGGGCCGCGACGGTGGGTCGACTGCGCGGATCCGCGGGCCATGGCCCGGTTCTGGGGCGAGGCTTCGGACCGGACCCCGTACGAGGTGACCGACGGGCACGCGGTGCTGCGCTCCCCGATGGGCACCGGCCCCCCGGAAGTTCCGTCGCAGGCCGGCTGCGAGGACCGCGCCGGACCGCGTCCGTCCCGACCTGCTGCCTGCCCCGGCGACGACCGGGGCGACGTCGTCCCGTGGACGTGCCTGGCCGACCCGGAGGGCCACGAGCCCCGCGTGCTCGCCCTGTCCCGGACGCGGGCGGCGGCGGGCGGTGGGCCGTGGGCCGTGGGCATCGAGGCGGCACTGACAGCGCGGGGCGATTGGCCTATCGTGCTTCGCGGCCGTACGAACTGTGCCGGGAGGTGCTGCACACCGTGCTGACTGATCGTTTGCGGGCCGGGGCGCTGGAGGTGGCGGAGCATTGCACGACGCCGTTCTACCTGTTCGACCTGGAGGCGCTCGGCGAGGGCTACCGGGAGATGGAACGCGTCTGGCGGCGGGAGTTCGAGCGGCTGACGGTGGCGTACTCGTACAAGAGCAACCCGCTGTCCGCCGTGACCCGGCGGCTGGCGGCGCTGGGCGGGTCGGCGGAGGTGGTGTCGGGGGCGGAGCTGTCGCTGGCGCTCCAGGACGGCTTCGAGCCGGGGCGGATCGTCTTCGACGGGCCGGTGAAGAGCCCGGCGGAGCTGGCGCTGGCGGCCGGGCTCGGCGTGCCGGTGCAGGTGGACTCCCTGGCCGAACTCGACGCTCTGCTCGCGCTCCCCGACGGCCCGCCGCCGGTGGGGCTGCGGCTGGCCACGCGGGGTGCCGGCGGCGAGTGGTCGCGCTTCGGGCTGCTTCCGGCCGAGGTGGCGCGGGCGCGGGAGCTGCTGTGCCGGGCCGGTCTGCCGGTCTGGGGTGTGCACGTCGGGGTCGGTACGCTCTCCGGCCCGGAGGCGTACCGCGAGGCGCTGGTGTCGTGGGCGGAGGTGCTGCGGGAACTCGCGAAGGAGGCCGAGGGCCGGCTGACGGTGGACGTCGGCGGAGGGTTCCCGCCGCACGGGGTGCCCGGCCTGGGGTGGGAGCTGTACGCGGCGGCCGTCGCCTCGGGGTGCCGGCAGGCCGGGCCGGGCCCCGAGGGGGTGGACCTGCTGATCGAGCCGGGGCGCTCCATGGTGGAGGCGCACGGCGCGCTGGTCTGCCGGGTGGCGGTCCGCAAGGCCCGTGACGAGCGGGACACGCTGGTGTTGGACGGCGGGACCAACCTGGCCCGCACGGTCAAGAGCCGGCCGCACCCGATCGAGTTTCCCGCCTCACCGACCGACGGCGCCGGCCGCTACCGGCTGCTCGGCGCCAACTGCTACGAGGGCGACGTGTTCGCGGACGACATCGCCGGCCCGGCGGGTGCGGGACCGGGCGACCTGGTGGTGATCGGCGGGTGCGGTGCGTACGACATGCCGTTCGCCCATGTCTGGGTGCGGACCCGGCCGCCGGTCTACGCCCTCGACGGCGAGAACTGGACGGTGGTGCGCGAGCCGGGCGGCACCATCCGCTAGCCCCGGTGCCGCCCGCCGCCGAACGGCCGGGCCGCCGCCGCCCGCCCCGGACACCCGGCGCCGCTTCGCCCCGCGAGGACGATGCGCCGCGCGCCCGGGACGGGCGGCCGTTCGGTCACCCGCAGCAGGGCTTGCACTCCTTCACCTGGACGTCGTCGACGACCGGGCCGTACGCCCCGGGGACGGTGCTGGCGAAGCTCAGCGTGGTGGACCCGCTCTGCGCGACGAAGCTGAACTGGCGCCCCACGTAGCCCATGGCGGCCCTGCTCTTGCCGGTGACGTCGAAGGAGAAGTCCTGGAAGTTCTGGCCGTCGATCAGCACCCGGCCGGTCTTCAGGACCGGTCCGCCCGCGGAGTTGCCGGCGAGCGCGTAGGTGACGGAGTAGGTGGCGCCCGGGACGGTGGTGAAGCTCTGGGCGACGGCGCCGCTGGCGCCGCCGTTGAGGTCCAGCGACTGGTCGCCCTCGGCGGCCTGCCAGAAGCCGGCGCCGATCAGGTCGACGCTGCCGGTGGTGACGGTCCACGGCCCGATGGCCTGACCGGCACCGAAACCGGTGAAGGCGTTCGCCGGGGCCTTGGGCGTCTCGAAGCTGCCGTCGTCGAAGTGGCTCAGGGCGCGGTGGCCGCCGGCGGCCTGGGCCGGACCGGCCAGGGCGGTGGCGCCGGCGACGAGCAGGGCGGCGACGGCGGTGCGAGCACGCGGGAACGACATGGATGGCCCTCCAAAAGGCTGTTGGACGGATCAACCGACGATCGGCTGCGCACAGAGCGTCGGCCCCCGCGATGATCCCTGCCAAGACCGGACGCCCGGCGCCCGGTGTCGCACGCGGCCCGGAACCGGGCTCTCACACGCCGGTTTGGCCGGCCCCGGACCCGCCACACGGGGCCGCGCGGACCGCCCCCGAGGGCGCCGCACCCCGAGCCGCCCTCCGGCACACGGCCCGTCCGGGGGAGCGGAACCCGTCCCGCACAACCCCATCCTGCTCTGCGCGCCACCAAATCGCGCTGCTGCAAGTACAAATGACGTATCGTCATTTAAACCTAAGGGAATGGGCATGATGGTCGATTCGGTGCACCCTGAGCGGTTCGAGATCCGCGGGGACGGGAGGGGATCCGCAGCGTTCGGTGGCGTCGTCGCCATCGCGCTGGGGCTGGTGATCCTCAACATGATCCTGTCCTGGGACGAACCGCCACTGCTGGCGCTGCTGTTCTTCTGGGCGTTCTGCCTGGTGTGCGTGGTGGGCGGCCTGCTGGGCCTGGCCGCCGTCCTGCGGAGCACCCTGGTACCCGACTTCCGGGTGGACGCCACCGGCTTCCACGCGACGGGCGGCCGTTTCCACGCGCCCTGGGCGGAGATCGGCCTGATCGAGGTCGGCACGGTCGAGGTCCACCACCACGACTACCAGCGCCCCCGTAACTCCGGCCCCCGCCGACGCCGAGTGTTCTGGGTGACCCGCGGTGACCTGCGCTACGAGTTCCAGATCATCCACGAGCACCCCCTGCCCCTCGACGAACTCGCCCAACAGGTGACCCGCTTCGCCGGCCCCGTCCCCGTCCGCGCCCTGGACACGGTCGAACGCCGCCCCCAGTGGGCCAGAAAGCCGTAACACCCCCTACCTCCGCTCGGGTCCCCACCACGCGGCCGGCATCTGGCTGAGCAGGCGAGGAGCCCGCCCCCGCGTCGGTCCTCGACGTGTTGGTGCCGCGGACTGGCCGTTCGAGCAGCTGCGGTTCCCGGGCGGTGAGGTCTCCTGGTCGGTTTATCCCGGGGTGTAGGAGGTTGTTCCTCATGCCGATCTCGAAGGTTGTCGGTCGGGCGGGAGTGTCGGTCGGCCCGTGGGTTCGTTCCTCGTCGTGCCGCTGTCATGGCCGTTGGTTGTTGTCTTGGGGGTTTGTTGTTCGGGTGGGGGTGGGGGGTTGT